>JBDSIH010000443.1:0-9861 GCA_039918055.1 Chthoniobacterales bacterium | reverse complement strand
CATGTGCCGTGGCAGCGAAGAAACCCGATCTTATTTCCGGACTTCTTTTACTGACCCCGTTTGACAGTCTCGTAACTGCGGCTGTGACGCGATATTGGTTTCTTCCCGTCTCCCTGCTGCTTCAGGAACGCTACGACTCCGCTAATAATTTGAAAACATTTCACAAGCCCGTCGCGATTATTGTCGCAGAAAAAGATACAACGGTTCCTGCAAAGCTGGGTCTTGCCTTATTCGAAGGTTATAAGGGTCCGAAGCGTCTTATTAGCGTTCCAAACTGCGGACACAACGAAGTTGCGGACCTGGTTACGGTGCCGGAATTCCGACAACTCCTGCAATTTCTGCAGAATTAGCGACGCCGTGTAGGCGCTCTAAAGCGTCGTGCCGTCTTGGCAGCTTCCTCGGCGCGCTGTTCGTTGAAGATCGTTGAAAACACGTAGTTGAATTTCTCAAGTTTCAAACGTGGAATTTTCTGCGAGATATTCTGTTCGATGGCGCGAACGTGCGGGAGATCTTCTGCCGTAAATATCGTAAAGGCATCGCCTGTGGATTCAGCACGACCGGTTCTTCCGATGCGGTGCACGTAATCTTCGGGATGTGTGGGAATATCGTAGTTGATGACGTGGCTGACACTGGCGACATCCAACCCGCGTGCGGCGAGATCGGTTGCGACGAGCACTTCGTATTTGCCGGAGCGAAAGCCGTCCAGCGCATCCGTGCGTTCCTTTTGTGTACGATCAGAATGAAGCGCGACGACGCTGTGCCCTGCGGTATCCATCTGGCGGGCAATACGGTCGGCTTCTCCGCGGGTGCGGGTGAAAATAATGACGCTGTGGTATTCCACATGCTCGAGAATCGCGAGAAGCAGTTCAAATTTCTGCGTAGATGCTACGGGATAGAGCGCATGCGTAACAGTTTCGGCCGGAGATTTGCGGTTTCCGATTTCAAGGCGGACAGGATCTTTCTGCGCCCATGAGGCGAGATTTTCGATTTCGTCCGGCATCGTTGCCGAGAAAAGCAGAGTCTGGCGCTGCGCACGGCATTTTGTGACGACGCGGCGGACATCGGGAAGGAATCCCATATCCAGCATGCGGTCCACTTCATCAAGAACAAGGTATTCGATATTCGCGAGGCTGGCATCTCCGCGTTCCATGAGATCAAGCAAACGACCGGGCGTGGCAACCAACACATCCACACCACTGCGTAATGCTTCAAGCTGGGGACCATAGCCCACCCCACCGAAGATGGCGGCAACTTTTAAGTCGGTAAATTTGGAGTAATCGCGAAAAGCTTCTTCCACCTGAAGGGCAAGTTCCCGCGTCGGCTCGAGAATGAGGCAGCGGGTATTGCTGTGATGTTTCAGAATGCTGATCAGAGGCATCGCAAATGCCGCCGTCTTGCCGGTACCGGTCTGGGCCGAGGCAATAATATCCTGTCCGTTTAAAATAACCGGAAACGATTGCACCTGAATCGGCGTGGGATCCGTAAACCCCAATGCCTGAACCCCGTGAACTACTGCGTCAGAAAGACCATACTCCCAAAAAGACATACTATAAGCGCAGGAAGTTATCGGGACATTCCGATTAAAGCACGAACCATTTTACGTTTTTAAGGGGAATGGGTAATTCTGCCACTATTGCTCCATAAAAACCATCCTCCGGAGTAAATTCCACAGCGGTAAGTTCCTTTTGGTCAATGCCACGGTGGATGACCAGCTCCGCGCCGAACTGAACCCTGGTTTGCTGTAATCCGCCCTCAATGCCATGTCCGGAAGATTTCAATGCCGCTTCCTTACATACCCATAACCGCAAAAACGCTGCTCTCACATCCTCTTCGCTTTCGGTCTCAAGATATGAAACCTCCTCCGGAGCGAAATATCTTTTCGCAATCGCGATGCTGTTGCGCACGCGTGAACCATTTTCTATATCGATTCCCACTGCGGCATCGCGACAAAAGGCAATGACCATCTGGTTTCCACAATGGCTCGTGTTGAAATGAATTTCCTCGCCCGAAAAAAACGGTTTTCCGTGAGAATTATATTCCAGCACAAAATCGAGGGCGCTTTTTTTCAGGTAGCGTGCCATCAATTCCCTGGGCACAGAACGAGACAGAATATATTGCATTCCCGCATCAACGTTCTTAATGCCTTCAGCCTTCCGGCGTTCAGCTTCCGTCACGACCGAGGCAGGATGAGAACCGCTAATCTTCCACACATGAATTTCTCCCGGTAAAAGCACATCGGGAAACAATGCAGGATCAGAAATCCATTTTGTTCTAAAAATCATTTCGGAAGATTAATTTTTTTAAAGTTTTTTGAGCCGTCGGCAGCGTAAAAAATTTAACTTGCACACTGGTGGATACACTACTAATTCACACCCTGTCATGGATGTCTCTAAATTAAATACTAAAACTTTAAACGAACTGATTCGTTTAACGAAACGTAAAGATGCTTTGCACAATCAAATTGCAAAGATCGAAGATAAGCTAGAAACCCTTTTTGCCGGAAAAGCCCCCCGTTCTCAGAAAAGCACCCGTCCCGTAAAACAATTAACCAAGCGGCGCTCCTCAGGCGGAAAACGCACACGTCGTGGAGCACTCAAAGAGCAGATCTTTGCCGTTCTGAAACAAGCCGGAAAAACAGGAATTTCCGTAAAAGACGTCGCAGACAAAATCAAAATCAAGCCGCAGAATCTTCACGTGTGGTTCAGTACCACCGGCAAGAAATTTGCACAAATCACGAAAGTCGAACAAGGGCGCTATCGCCTTAAGGCTTAATCGAAAAAAGTGTTAATGCATAGATCGTAATATCCTTACGGTCTATGCCTCCCCAGCCATCAAGGGAGATGTTTTCTTCCCGCTGACAAACCAGCGGTATGCTTCTGCAATTCCTTCCGCGTATTTAGCGGAGGCGATATATCCCGCAGAGTCTTTCACCATCTGCTTCACTTCGGGTATGGCATTTTCCGGACAGGCTGTCATAGCCGCGTGCTTTCCATCCAGCATTCCCAGATCGTTATAATTATCCCCCGCCGCAAGAATATTCTGCGCGGAAATATTTAACATTCTTCCGATTTCACTCAATGCACTCCCCTTATGGTAAGCGCTATGGCAGAAGCGCAGATAGATCGTATTTCTTTGGTAAGCAAAATTGGGATATTCGCGCCCATGGCGTTCAATGACTTCAACGACGCGGTGCATCACTTCCTCGCTTGTCGTAACAAGGCCTACCGGCTGGAGGCCCTCCGAAATAAGCGTAACATCCGTAGAGTCTGAAATATAAGCGCACAGCGCATCAATGAGAGGCTTCACTTCTTTAAAGAGAATCTGGTGCTGCTCACGGCAGGTATTATTCCAATCCATATGCTCCTGCCACCCTCCCTGCTCGTCGCGGCAGTAAATCTCGCGTTCCAGCGCGATGAGAAAATCCGGCTCCAGCGGAGCCTGGAAATGTTCCATTCCTTCCAGGGTATGAATAAATGAACGTCCGGTATTAATGACCCATTTTCCTCCTGCCGCTTTGTGGGATTTCAGGATTTCGCCAAATTCACTAATACAGCGCCCATCGGAAGGATGCCCAATCAATGTTCCATCAAAATCTGTACTGAGTAAATGGACAGGTAGATTCATTTGTCTACGGCACTACACTTGATTTTTCTGTTAAGCAAAAGCATTATCCTATTATGAAATCCGCCTACGAGCTCGCTATGAGCCGACTGGAGAAAACCGCGCCAACTGTAAAGTTGAACGCGAAACAAAAACAGGAAGTTGCCGACATTGATTCCGAATTTCTGGCGAAGATTGCCGAACGCAAAGTATTTCTGGAAGGTGAAATCCGCAAAGCGCAGCAATCCGGCAATCGTGAGGATATGGAACAGCTGCGCCGACAGCTCGCATCAGAAGTCGCGAAGTTGGAAAGTGAACGGGAAGAGAAAAAGGACCGGATGCGGAACTCCCGCTAAAGCCTATTTTTTGCCAGGCGTTGGCTTAGTCCTCGCCTCCAGACCGTAAAGGTCCTGCCAAAGAATAGTGCCCTCATCCGGGCGAAGCGTGCGGACTGCAGCCTCAATAGCACGTTTCGCACTACGCATATCGCCAGCCTCGATCAGGGCGATTACAAAAGGCCTCACCACTTCGTAATAAAAATTCCCTCCTCCCTGGGGTCCCAGCTGCAGGAGCAAGCTGTTATACTGCGTATAGGCTTCATCAATTTTTTTATCTTTAATTAAAGCTTTAAGTTTTGGAAGTTTTCCTGCCCCGGCGGTAACACTGATATCCGACCTGCGACTTAGGTTCTGCTGCATGATTTTAGCTTCATACATCGTTGCAGTATTCTCATCTCCCTGACTGCGCGCCAATGCGGCAAGTTCCTTTTGATAGAATGTCCTCACATCCTCATTATTGGTGAATTGCCGCAATGCTGCCTCAAGGTGATCTTTCATCACTTTGGGATCACCGCCGTTTTGATGAAGAAAGCGTGTCTTTGTCTGCCAGGCTTCCACATAGGCAGGACATAAAGTCACTGCTCCGTCCAGGATTTTTGCCTCGAGCTTGGTATCGCCCGCCTTCTCTGCAAGTTTCGCCATGACCAATTCATTGGAAGCGGCTAAAAATGCAGGCGTATCCCGGAACCGTGCAGCCAGATAGCTCAATTCATGATCGGAAATAGGAAGCCACGTCTGAGGATCTAGCGCTTCTCCAGCCACAAAGTTCTGATTGATGTAGCGTCCGCAATCCATATCCCAGCGCCCGTCGCTCTTCATATAGCCCAGCCACGCATGTCCGCCATCGCGTCCCTGACCGGTAAAAAACAGCGTAGGCACTCCCAGCGCTTTTCCGCTCAACATGGCAAAGTAAGCCTGATCGACACAGATTCCCCCGTGCTGACGAATAGCCGCGAGCGTGTATTCCGGACCCGGCCATTGAAATTGCCGCTGATAAATACGGCTCTGGTCATATTGAATGGAAGTAAAGGCCTTGCCGAAATCTGCGATTGGAAAGCGAACATTCTTTTGCCCCCATTCCAGCTCGGCTCGACTCACGAGCGCATCCACCACGAACTTTAACTGCAGGGCGTTCAGTTTGCGAAAATCAATGAGCGTATGGCGGCTCTCATTACTTGCCACCCAGAAATCAAAGCGCTCAAGAAGCGTAATGTTTTCCCGGGGAATAGCCTTTGGATTTACCTGAGAATGAGGCCAGTAGGATGGCGGAAGCTGGTCAAAAACGACCGCGAGAGCCAGCGCGAGATTCTCGTAACTCTCAAATTGCTTGGGCCGGTTTTGCCAGATGTCTTTTAAATTTTCCAGAACTGCGGGAACATTATCGCGACTTGAAAGCGTCTGAAAAAATTGACGAGAAAATGCGTCGTTCCCAATGAGAACTTTTGCAAAATCTTTTCCCACCAAATCTCCGACGGAGTCTGAGGCCCGGGAAGTATCCACTCCAAATTTTTCCTTAGCGACAGAAGAAATATTTTCAGAAATCTTCAGCCATTCCTCATCAGTAAGTAACCGGTAATCGCTGGTAATCTCAATTCCCGAGCCAAACACGCTAAGCTTATCATCCTTATCAAAGGCTATGTGCTGGCGAAGGTAATGCTCAAAAAACTTCCCCTGCGTTTGAGAAAATAAATCAAACCATTGCCAAAGATTGAGCCAGGCTACAAAATTTACATCCTGGCTTGATTGCGCCAGCGTAAAGCGGCTCGGGATATAAGCCTGTATAAGCGCCGCGGAAATGGCTTCTTTACTTTCCTCCCAACTGCCCTGAATCAACGCCTGCTTGATTGCCGGAGAGGGAGCGTGCTTCACATCCACCGGCACGGCCAGAGCGACGGCATTACCTAACAGACAAAAAAGAAGCAGGTGCCTCAGCCAATGTGTAATCAAAATTTTCATTGGTATCATCCCATTTCAGGCACGGTAAAAAAATTTATCAGTATCTTTGAAGTGCTAATTTCTTACGGGAGTTACAAATTCCATAATGCGGTCTTTATCCCGCGCATGAAGAGCCGCCTCTTCTTGAGAAATCATGCCGGTTTGCATTAATTGGAGAAGAGATTCGTCAAGCGTATGCATTCCATCCTTGGCGCCGATTTCAATCAGACCGACCAGCTGCTCGATGCGTCGTTCGCGAATGGACGCTCTAACGGCATGATTTGCCACAAGGATTTCACTGGCCAATGCCCTTCCGGCAATGTCGCAACGCGGAATCAGCCGCTGCGATACGATGGCCTCCAGACAGTTTGCGAGCTGCGCGATAACCTGCGGCTGCTGATCCCCAGGGAAGGCATCCACCATTCGGTCAATCGCCTTAGGGGCATCAATGGTATGCAGAGTTCCAATCACGAGATGGCCCGTTTCCGCAGCGGTAATTGCCGCACGGATGGTTTCCGGATCGCGCATTTCTCCGACAAGGATGACATCCGGATCCTGGCGCAATACATGCTTGAGCGCTTCGGCAAAGGACTTGGTATCATTTCCCACTTCGCGTTGCTTGATAATGGAACGGGCATTTTGAAACAAGTATTCGATAGGATCCTCAATGGTGACGATGACGCCACTGCGTGTCTCGCTGACACGTTTGACCATTGAGGCCATGGTGGTGCTTTTGCCCGATCCGGTAATACCGGTGACCAAAATCAATCCGCGTTCGATATTACAAAGCTTGGCAACCTGCGGCCAGTGTCCGAGCTGGATAATGTCAGGAATACTTTCCGCAATGTAACGAAAAGCTGCCTCCACTGCACCCCGGCTGTAATGAGCATTACCTCGAAATCTGCCCACGCCATCCACCTGAAGCGCAAAATCCAGTTCCCACTCTTCTTCAAATCTTGAGCGTTGCGTTTCCGTCAATACGCCGTAGAGCAGCGTCTTCGTCCATTCAGGAGTCAGTTCATAATCGGCAAGCGGAACCAGCTCTCCGTTCAGCCGCATCATTGGCGGCGCATTTACCGTAAGATGAAGATCGGATGCTCCGCTACGGACGGCAAGGGAGAGGAATTGGAGAAGATCGGGAGGGTTTGACATGATAATTTTACCTGCGGCTCACACCTGAGCCTGAGTTAACTCCCTGCAGGACGCGCTGGAGCTCCTGAGGTGACGGAGCAAAGCTCATAGCCGTGTCCTGGGTGATGCGACCCGTCTGACAAAGTTCTGCAAGCGAATCGATTAATCGTTTTCCTGTTTCCTTGCCCGAGCGCTGGATAAAATCCACGAGCTCCGGGATGCGCCCTTCGGCAATAAGTTTTGGTGCGAGTCCCTGGTTTGAAAAATATTCCGTCGCCAATGCCAACCCGCCATCTACAGCCGGCAAAAGTGTCTGGCACATCGAACCAATGAGGCATTGCGAAAATATCCGCAACAGACCATCTCTCTGCTCAACGGGAAAAACATTCTGAATGCGCTCAACGACCTCGGAGCAGGAAGCCGCATGCACCGTGCTCAATACAAGGTGACCGGTTTCAGCAGCCTGCAAAGCCGTCATGGCGGTATCTGCATCCCTAATTTCTCCCACAAGAATAATATCCGGGCATTGACGAAGAGAGCGCTTTAGTCCCTGTGCAAAACTGGGAGTATCAAGCCCCACTTCCCGCTGGGTAAACACGCTCTTGGCGGGGGTGAATACGTATTCCACCGGATCCTCAATGGTCACGATGTGTTTGCGGTCTTTGTTATTTATCCAGTTTATGCACGACGCAAGCGTCGTTGATTTTCCCGAGCCCGTACGGCCGGCTATCAGAATGATGCCATGGGCATTTGACAGCCACCCTTGAAGAACATCCACAGGAAGGCCCAGCGCCTCCATATCCGGCACATTGCCGCGGATACGCCGCATGACCGTGGCATGACGCCCCATCTGGCGCAGAATATTGACGCGGTAGCGATCTCCGGAGGGGGCAACATAGCTGCCGTCAAAATCCAATAAATCGTCCGCAGTCTTACAAACTTTACGCAGCCATACAAAATCTGCGGTAGTTGCGATACTTCCCTCAATGGGCACGAGCTCCCCCCGAATACGTAAAACCGCTGGTTGTCCTTCATGAAGAAGAATGTCCGATGCGTCATACTCCGCAGCCAGGCCACACACGGTTTCAAATAAATTGGATGATTCCGATTCCATTATATTTTCACTTTCTGGGGAGGGGGCATAGGAACCTGAAGATTAACGGGATTCATAGATTGAGTCGAGCGCATTTACAATGCACGCCTTAGATCCCGTACTACCTGCAGCAACCCCTGCTGGATGACACACTTTCGAAGTAGTGGCGTCAATTTTGGACGAGGCCCGAAGAAACGCAGTAAATCCTCCCGCAATCTCCGGTACGGCGCTTCTGTGCGCCCGGAAAAAGCATCCCATCCGTCCTGAAACTGCATTAGCCGGTAAGGGAAAAATACGTTGGTTAGAATCTCATTGATCCGCTGCTCTCCAATTAAAGACAACTTACGCGGCAAAGAGTCCGAGGCAAGCGTCCAATACTGCTCCCAGAACGGGTGATGCAGGGAATTAAACTCCCCAATGCACTGCGCCATGTCCCCTGAAGAAAAAGTTTTAAAAATTGCGGTAAATTTTTTATTGATGCACGCCAGCGCAGCCACTCTGCGATGCGGATGATTCGCGGGGCGACAACCTGTCAAACTCCATGCGTCCGCGTCCAGAATGAGACGATCAAATTGCGACCGCATGGACCACCATGAATCCCAAAGCTCACGTTGATAGGAACGGCTCTTCGGATCGAAAAGATGAAATTCCCCTCCGTCCAAAAATCCCGCAAGGCCAAACAACAGGGCTTCACCATCAATACCCTCGCGCCGGGTGAGACCTGAACGCTGCGCAAGAAGCAAAAACGGAATTTGATTATTCTTATATCCCAGCGCAGAAGCGATTGCCTGGTATAAAGCTTCCTGCTCGCCGCGCACAGCGATGGTGCGCGCAAGCGCCTGCCCGCGCACTTCCATTCTGTACCGCGCTGCGGACTCCAAAAACCGCACCACCTCCTCATCCCTCCACTTCATGAGCGTTGGAGATACTACGGATATCTGCGCCGAAGTTCGCTTAGGCTCTTCTACAGTCTGCGCCTGTAATTGAATTTGGGGGATATGCCTGTGCAATTCGGTACGCGCGAAACACGCAGCCACCGGGGCAGTGATGAAAACATGAAGGGCCACGTCATTATAAGCAGGGTTTGTGGCATGGCCATGTCGCTCCCAGCTTCTGGCATCCAGGTCAATTTCGATATCTCCAAATACGGGCTCACTGCCCTCTATCTGAATTTTACAATCCTTGAAGTCCGGACCCGATTCGTGGTTCCATCTCCCAAAATCAAGAATGGAAATCTCCTTCCCTTCCGTGCTTTTAAAATTTTCTCCAAATTGCCCGCCATACCAGCGAGCCTGGATTTCATGCTCGGTTGCAGATGGTAAATAACAGGGCCCCGCTTCCTGAATTCTCAGGCCGGTCAGAGCAATTATTTTTGACAGATAATCCGTCGTCATCGTTACTTCGCAGGCTGCTGAATTTTTGTAAGAGGATCAAGCTCTCCTGCCAAACGGACGAGTACTCTCATCTTATCAGGACCGGAAAAAAGCGTCTGCGAATCCCGTGCCAAGGTGGAAGCGGCACCTTGCTGTTTATTACGCGCAAGCAGGAAAATACGCTTTAGAAGCAAGCGAAAGCGATCATCCTGGCTCTTAGTCTGTTGCGAAGCTTTTATTATCGTGGCCAAAGCCAAATCCGTTTTTCCATCCACGACGTAAGCGGCAGATAAAAATTCCAGATAAATGGGATTCCCCGTTTTAACTGCAGCAGTTTCGAAAGCCGGGGCGGCGGCGGTTGCATTTCCTTCTGCATCCCGTAAAATTCTTC
>JBDSIH010000442.1:0-10656 GCA_039918055.1 Chthoniobacterales bacterium | reverse complement strand
AGTGGTTTCGTGAAAATGGCCAGTCAGGGTATTTTCTTATGTACAGGACAGAGGGCAGAGTTTTTCAGGCAGAGGAAGTGATGGTAGGTGGAAAGTGGCAGCGGTTTTTTGGCTATGTGGGGCAGTTTCACATCGCAAAGGTTCCCGCTTCGGAGATTGAATTTCCGTCTGAGATGAGTCTTTTATCCCACGGGTTCGAAGGTGATCTGACTGCGCCGGACAAATGGTTCCAACGCGGATTTTATCGTGCGAGAAAGCTCAAATGGGATGCGCCGCTTCCATTTAACTTGAAAGTGCGGAACCGCAGTGGCCTGGATCAGACTGTCTCGGGAGCGCTTCTTCAACCCGACTTCAATACGGGAAAACTGCCGCATGCCGTGGAATTAAAAATGGAGTATTCCGACAAGAGTATAACGGAGGAATATTGCATTCCTGAATCGAGCTGGCAATCCGTTCCCCTGAAAACAGAAGTGCAGGTTGCGGATGCGCAGGCTAGCGGCCTGATTTTACAGCCTACGGAGGAGTATGTCATCATGACGGATGATTTACGGAGATTTTTTGACGTAAGCCGACACGGTAACTATCGTCTGCAGGCAATTTTTAATGATCCAAATGGGGTAACCGGCAGTACTATAGATTACGGATTTATTATCGGAGAAAAATCAGCTTACTGAAACAACTCGTGCGAAAGCACGCTTAGGCAATACAACGCGGCGGTTTCGGTTCGCAGGACGATGGGGCCGAGTGTAATCGGGTGGCAGCCTTCGCTTTTGGCGCGGGAAATTTCGGCGGGGGTGAAGTCGCCTTCGGGGCCGACGAGGATGCAGACACTCGCGGGACGCTTGCCGTGTTGTTCCTGAAAGTCTGCGAGTACGGATTTCAGCTGCTTGGCTTCGGGCTGGAGGGAGGCGACGAGCATGAGGTCCCAGGATTTGCCTTGTTTGAAAAAGCTATCGGGCGATTGCGGAGTGAGAACTTCGGGCAGCCAGTTCTGGCCGCACTGCTTGCACGCTTCGATGGCGGTGTGTTGCCACTTCTCCTGTTTCTTTTCGGATTCTTTCGCATCGAGATCGATGACGGTGCGTTCGGAAATAAGCGGAGCGATGCAGCTTGCGCCAAGCTCGACGGCTTTCTGCACGATGAGTTCCATGTTCTTTCCCTTGGGAACGGCCTGTCCCAATGTGATGGCGCATGGCGGACGAGGGGTCGTGAGTTTTTGGAGAATCTGAAGTTCGACAGATTTTTTATCGATCTTTTGGATGGTGCAGTTCGCTTCGCCGCCTACGCCGTCGAAAACCGTGGCACGCGCGCCTTGCTGTAAGCGTAGAACATTAATGGAGTGATGCGCTTCCTCTTCGCCGAGCGTGAGGGTTTTGTCATTCCATTGGGATTTCGGGAGATAGAAGCGATGTCCGGGCATAATTAAGAAAACTTTCGGTGAACAAATTCCTCCACGGCGAATTTCCAGTCGCGGAGTGGAGCGCCGATGGCTGCGGCGAGTTTCTGGTTGGCCATGAGGGTATGCGGGGGACGTGTTGCGACAAAGTTCTTCAAACTCGAGAGCTGTATGCCTTCTACATCCTGCGTCTTGACGGGCGCGCCCACATTGGCGGCGCAGCGGATGGCGTATTCGCCGTATTCGCGCCAGCTACAGCCGCCGGAATTACAGGCATGATAGAGGCCACCTTCGGATTCATTTTCCATGACCTTCCAGAACCAGTCGGCAACGTCGTCGCTGTACGTGGGGCACGATGTTTTATCCTCCACGGCCTGCACGTGATCTTCCGTCAGCGCGCGCTGGATGATGGCATCCACAAAGCTTGGCTTGTCTGCTCCGAAGAGCCAGGAAACGCGTGCGACAATGTGTTGATCGGAAGCAGCCAGCACGTGTTGCTCGCCTTCAAGCTTGGTCGCACCGTAAACACCAAGTGGATTCGCCGCGTCGTCTTCGGTGTAGGGCGCAGTCTTCTCTCCATCGAAAACATAATCCGTGCTGAAGTGAATAAGCCGCGCGAGAACGTGAGTGCAAATATCCGCGATCACGCCCGGTGAGGCTGCATTGACCTGTTTAGCGAGCGCCTGTTCGGTTTCGCACGCATCGACATTCGTCATGCCGGTGCAGTTTATGAGCCAGTCAAAGCCGCCGCCTTCGAGTGCTTTGCGTAACTGCGCCTCGTCGGAAAGATCGCAATCCTGCCGTGACAATCCACGCAGGTCGCACTTGCCGGCCCACTTTCTCATCATGGCCGCGCCGAGGCGTCCATTGCTGCCGAGCACCCAGATGCGCTTCATCTCGAAAGGATTTTTTTCCACCAGATCGGATTATCCTGATACCAGGCAATCGTCTCACACAGGGCGTCGTCAAAATTTTTCCGTGGCTTCCACTGGAGTTCCTTCTGCGCTTTGGAGGAATCAATCGCGTAGCGGCGATCATGCCCGAGGCGGTCGGTGACGTAGTGAATCAGCGAACGGGGCTTGTCGAGGATATCGAGGATTCTTTCGACGAGATCGATATTCGCCATCTCATGATCCGCGCCGACATTATAAACCTCGCCGGATTTTCCGTTCAGCATGGCGGAAACGATGGCCGCGCAATGGTCGTCCACGTGAATCCAGTCGCGGATATTTTTTCCATCGCCATAAACAGGAAGCGGGAGATCCAGCAGCGCATTGGTGATCATGAGTGGGATCAGTTTTTCGGGGAATTGATAGGGGCCGTAATTATTTGAGCAGCGGGTAATGATCGTTTCCTGCCCGTAGGTTTTATGCGCGGCGAGAACGAGAAGATCCGCAGCCGCCTTGCTTGCGGAGTAAGGGGAGCTTGGGTCGATCGGCGTCGTTTCCGTGAATTTCCCTTCAGGCCCGAGCGAGCCGTAAACTTCATCCGTCGAAATCTGGACAAAGCGTTTCACATGATGCTTGCGGGCAGCCTCGAGGAGGACGGCTGTTCCGGCGACATTCGTATGAATGAAATTCATCGGCGACTCGATGCTGCGGTCCACATGGGACTCGGCAGCGAAATTCACAATCGCGAAATATTTATGCTGCTCGAGAATGGCATCCATCGACCCCGCATCGGCGATATCCGCTTCGAAAAACTCATATTTGTCATTATGACTGCGGACAATGTCTTCAAGATTTTCGCGATTACCTGCGTAAGTCAATGCATCTACGTTAGTTACAAACTCCGGCTTGTAATGTTCGAGAATGTAGCGGACAAAATTACTTCCGATGAAGCCACAACCGCCAGTTACTAAAATACGCATGGCGATGTATTTACCAGAGGTGGCGATGCCCCCGCAATCATGAAGGAAGAGATATGGTATCAATGTCAGCGCTGCGGGAACTGCTGCCGCTGGCCCGGGCATGTGAAACTGACCGAGGGGGACATTCTTTCCATGGCGCGGCATTTTAAGATTACCGAGTGGGAATTCGTGCAGAAATATACCCGTCTCCGACCTTCCCGGGATGGCCTTTCTCTTCTGGATAAGGAAAACGGCGAATGCGTCTTCCTGGACGGCATCGATTGCACCGTCCAGGCCG
The DNA here is from genome assembly GCA_039918055.1 of Chthoniobacterales bacterium. GTDB lineage: Bacteria > Verrucomicrobiota > Verrucomicrobiia > Chthoniobacterales > JBDTJR01 > JBDTJR01. Next base: position 7,113 of record JBDSIH010000442.1, on the reverse strand, counting down.
CCAAACCCTCTCAATGCCAGGGATTTCCCAATAATTGGAACTTTCCCGGCTGGCAGGACGTATGCGAAGCCATCCCGGTTCCAAAGGTTCCTAAAAAAAGCGTTTCGTAATTCAAAAGGGAACGGTAGGTTTTGCGTGTGAGTTATCGCGTTTTTGCCCGAAAATACCGCCCGCAGACTTTTGATGAAGTCATCGGACAGGAGCATGTCACCCGCACGCTTCAGAATGCGATTACGCAGAAGCGTCTGGCGCAGGCATATTTATTTGTCGGCCCGCGAGGAATCGGCAAGACCTCCACGGCGCGTATTCTCGCGAAGGCGCTGAATTGCGCCAATGGCCCCACGTCCACGCCCTGCGGAATCTGCGATGCCTGCAAGGAAATCGCCGCGGGAAACAGTCTCGATGTTCTGGAGATCGACGGAGCGAGCAATAACAGCGTCGAGCACGTCCGCGAACTACGCGAAAATGTCGCCTACGCGCCCGCCCGCGGGCCTTACAAAATTTACCTCATCGATGAAGTGCACATGCTCAGCACCGCGGCCTTCAATGCGCTTCTGAAGACGCTCGAGGAACCGCCTGAGCACGTGAAGTTTATTTTCGCCACGACCGAGGCGCAGAAATTGCCGCCCACGATCACGAGCCGCTGTCAGCGTTTTGATTTGCGCCGCATTCCGACGGAAGCGATCGCGAAACATTTACTACTCATCGCGAAAACGGAGAAAATCGAACTCGATGAAAATGCCGCCGTCGCCATTGCGCGTGGAGCGGATGGGGGATTGCGCGATGCGGAGTCCATGCTCGACCAGGTTGTTGCCTTCTGCGGAGACAGCGTGGCGTATGATGACGTGCTGAATATTTTTGGCTTCACCTCGCCTGAAACGGTCGGGAAACTATGTGATGCACTTTTTGCTGCCGATACGCTCGGTGCTCTGAAGATCATCCACGAACAGAATGAAGCCGGTAAAGATCTGCTGCGCCTGCTGGCAGAAATGGTCGGCTCGCTTCGCGATCTGCTCGTCGCCACGGTGACGGGAGTGCAGGCCGGCAATACGCCGCCGCCCGCGCGGCTGCTGGAACTCATTGAACATTTTTCCGCCGTCGAAGCCCGCATGCGCTGGGCACCGGATAAAAAACTGCATACCGAAGTCGCCGTCATCAAGGCCATTCACCTGCTTAATCAGGCGACACTGGATGATGTGCTCGAAACACTCGGTGCTATCCAGGGTGGAGAAGCGCCGCCATCACTTCCCTCCCGCCCCGCTCCGCAGGCTGCACCAAAAGCGCCGCGACCACCGGAATCCGCGCCTGCGCTGAAAGCCGAGCCCCCCGCTGTAAAAGCTGCTGCGGCTGAAGAAAAACCTTCCGGTTTTGTAAATCTCGCCGAGCCTGCCGCGCTATCCGTAAAGGAATCTGCACCGAAAGCTGAGGCTGCACCTGCCGGTTCCGCCGAACCATTCGAAATCTGGGAGACGATCATCACCCGGCTTGCCCACGGTTCCCCGATGAAATTTGAGTGGCTCACATCCGCACGCTTTGGCGCACGGGAAGGGTCGGAATTTCGCATTCAGATTCCAAAGCAGCATCACGCCCGCACGGGAGATTTTATCTGGCCCGATCTTTGCAAAATCATCGAGGCAGAAATTTCTAAAGTCGTGGGCGGCAGGGTGAAGCTCGCTTATGACCTCGCGGATTTTGACCACGAGCCCATCTATGAAGAAGCGCCTCAGCCCACGCCCGTAGTTGAAAAAACTCCGGCAGCTGCCGCCGCCAAGCCCGAAAAAGTCGAAGAGAAATCTCAGGCGGAAGCCGATGCGGAATTTAAAAACGATCCCTTAATCAAAAAGGCGTTGGAAATTTTCGGCCGTGAAATTCAGACTCTATCTTAAATTATGAACATACAAAAAATGCTCAAAGAAGCGCAGCGCATGCAACAGAAGCTTGCGGAAACTCAGGCCGAACTCGCCGGCAAAACGGTGGAAGCCAGCGTCGGCGGCGGCAAAGTCACCGTTACCGCAAATGGTTCAGGCGATATCACCGGCATCAAGATCGATCCGCAGGTCGTTGATCCTAAAGACGTCGAGATGCTCGAAGACCTCGTTCTCAGCGGCGTACAGCAGGCGCTCGAAGAAGTCAAAAAACTGGCAGGTGCCGAAATGGGCAAAGTGACTGGTGGAATGAGTATTCCCGGCATGGGCTTTTAGCAGATCCGGAAGCGTTCGCTAAAACGCTTTCATTTCCATGATCTCGCATTGGTTTAATTTTCTGCTCGGCACGTTTATCGTGATCATGCAGGTCCTGGGCATATTGTGCGCAGTGCGTGCGTTGTTCATTGCGCGCACTCCGCAGGCATCCATCGCGTGGGGGTTCAGCCTGATCTGCCTTCCGTATGTTGCGATTCCGCTGTTCCTTGTTTTCGGAGAGTCGCGGTTTGCAGGTTATATCCGCGCGGCGTCAGGAAAGAGTCATCAGCTGGATCATGTGTTCCGCAAGATTCAGGCGTTGCTGAAATTAAATGCCGAGAATTTTCCGCAGCCGTACGAGCTGACCGCGCGTGTTGCGGATCGCATGACAGGGCTGCCCTCTGTCGGAGGAAATGACCTGGAGTTATTGATCGACGGCAAGCAGACCTTCGACGCTATTTTTGAAGCGATTGATTCCGCGAAGAACTATCTGCTTGTTCAGTTTTTCATTGTGCACAATGACGAGCTTGGCAAGGCGCTGCACGCCCATCTCCTTGCCGCTGCGGCGCGCGGGGTGAGGATATGGGTGCTGCTCGATGGGGTGGGTTCCCGGAAACTGGATAATGCCTATCTGGACAGTCTGCATAAAGCCGGAGCCGAAGTGGCGCGGTTCGTGACCAACCGGCAGATATGGAAACAGTTTCAGATTAATTTCCGCAATCATCGTAAGCTTGTCGTTGCCGACGGGAAGACCGCTTTTGTCGGCGGACTCAATGTCGGCGACGAGTACATGGGAAGAAGTAAACGCTTTGGCCCCTGGCGTGATACGCATATGCGCATTACAGGCCCGGCGGTGGACGGGCTTCAATTTACTTTTATTGAAGACTGGAACTACGCCACCGGAGTGGTCATTCATCTGAACTCTCCCGATCCAGTATCTTGCGGATCCGGAAAAGTATTTACGCTGGCCAGTGGTCCGGCAGATGCGATCAGCGCTTGCCAGATGATTTATCTCGAAGCGATCCACGCCGCACAAAAACGCCTTTGGATTGCGAGTCCGTATTTCGTTCCCGATTTTTCCCTGAAGCTCGCATTGCAGAGCGCGGCGCTGCGCGGTGTGGATGTGCGGCTGCTTCTTCCAAAAAACCACGATCATTATCTGCCGTGGCTATCTTCATTCTCCTTCTATCCGAGCCTTCAGCGGGCAGGGATCAAGGTCTTCCGCTACCAGCCCGGTTTCATGCACCAGAAGGTGATGCTCGCCGATGATGAATTCGCCATCGTGGGCTCAATCAATCTGGATTACCGGTCTTTTCTTCTGAATTTTGAACTTAGCGCCGGGGTGCATGATAAAAAATTTGCCGCCGATCTTGAGCAGATGTTCCTGGAGGATTTCCGGAAAAGCAAAGAAGAGGACCTTTCTATTTTTGAACGGGGTTCACTCTTATTCCGTTTCAAGGTCCGCCTGGCCGCGCTGCTTTCTCCCGAACAGTAGAAAATAAAACAGGAAATCTTTCCGGTAATAGCGGATGAATTATTCGCAGCCACCGAGCTGGTGCTGTTGCAGTTTGTGCCAGTCGTATCGTTTCATGATCCCTAAACTTATAAGGTGCTCACGACTTTTTTACGCAACATCCTGACAGGAGGGTCTGTAAACACTTCTCCTGCCACCGGAGATGATGCCGCGATCATCACCTGGTATGAAGCGAACCGCGACCATCTTGTTTTTGATTCTGCCACGGAGAAATTCATGGTGAGGCCATAAGATATTCCGCGAATGCACATCCCTTGTAGGGTATGCACCTACTCTACAAGGCATTAAGAAAGGAATTCAGTCGGCTTGCTGAAAGCCAATGGGATGCATAGAATGGATGCCTTACTATATCCATGGAATTCCCCTGGCAACTGGCGGTGCTGTATGCAACAGCATGTATAGCACTGGGCCTCTCGGCTCTGGGGCGCATTTATAAGCGCATTCCCGCAGCGAACGCATTTTCGCTTAACTATCTTTGCGCAGTCGTTTGGTGCGTGATTTACGCGCTGGATCTTCAGTCCTCTTCCTTCGAGGAGAAACTGTTTCTGCTCCAGCTGCGGTTTTTTTTATTGGCGCCGTTTCCGCTGATTGTTGTCGAAATGACGTATCGGTTTATTTACGGGCGCAAACTTTTCACGGGGTGGCGGCTGATTGCGGCACTGATCATTCCTGTTGTCACATCCATTCTCGCATTATTCATTAATAAGAATCCGATTTTTCAGTACGACGCCTGGTTGGATACGAGCAATCCCGTGGCGCTGCTGCGCTTAACGCACGGCCCGTGGTATCTGATTTATTACGTCTATTCGTACATCCTGATTATCTATTCGTATCTTTTGATCATCTTCTCGATGCCGCATGCCGCTCCATGGGCCCGGAAGACGCGAATACTGTTTCTCATCGGGCGTGTCATTCCGCTGTTGCTGGATATGTGTTATCACTTTCATCTTCTGGGCCCTGCGGGAATGAACTACGCCCCCATGGGCACCGGTCTTACGGGATTGCTGGTGGCCTTTGCGGTTTTTGGCGACCGGATAGGTACGCTGACGCATGTGGCGCGCTACGCGCTTGTGGAAAAACTTAACGATCTGCTGGTGGTGCTTGATCCGCAGCATCGTGTCGTCGATCTGAACAGCGCGGCGTCTGCGGCCTTCGGTATCTCCGTGCGTGAAGCACAAAATATTCCAGCCTCTGAATTTCTGGGTGGGTTACCGCAGGTGCTTTCGCGTCTCGATAGTTCTCAAGAGGAGTCGATGGAAATCATCTGGAAGGATCAGGACTATGCGTTGAGCCTTACGCCGATCGAAAGTGACTCCCGGCAGAGACCTGCGCTTCTTCTGCACTTTCACAATATCACGCGCAGGAAGCAGGCTGAGAATGCGCACCTGATGGCAAAGCAGGCGGCCGAGGAGGCGAACGAAGCGAAGAGCCGCTATCTCGCAGTCATGAGTCATGAAATCCGCAGTCCGTTGAATTCTGTGCTGGGATTCATGCAGCTTCTTGAAGACACGCCTCTCAATAAAGAGCAGCAGGAGTATCTTAACCATGTTTTGCAAAGCGGCAGCAGCCTGTTGTCGATCATTAATGAGATTCTTGATTATTCCAAAATCGAGGCCGGGCAGATCCAGCTTGTGGAGGCGCCATTTGATCTTCGCGAAGAGCTGGATATTCTTTGCGGCGGAATGCACGCCGAGGCCGTGCGTAAGGGGATCAAGCTTTCCTGGAGCGTTCATCCGGACTTATGCGCTGTCGCCATCGGAGATAGGGCGAGACTTCTCCAGGTTCTTCGCAATCTCATTTCCAATGCCATTAAATTCACCGCGAAGGGCGAAGTAAAAGTGGATGTACGCAGCCGAGAAACCGATAGTGCGGACGACTATAAAAACTGCACCCTTGTCTTTACCGTTACGGATACCGGCATCGGAATTTCCGCGAACGAAATCGCGAGACTTTTTCAGCCATTTTCGCAGGCGAATAAGTTGACGCAGCTCCAGTACGGCGGCACGGGGCTGGGGCTGACCATTACCCGGCGCCTCAGTGAGCTGATGGGCGGAGGTGTAAGTGTGCAGAGCGCACCGGGAGAGGGCTCGACATTTACCTGCATGTTAAAACTGCGTGTGGGATCAACAGACGCGCTGAAAACGTCGCTGCCCATGGTTAATCCTGAGGGAGATATTCCTCCGTTCAGGATTCTTGTGACTGATGATCTAATGGCCAACCGACGGCTGCTGCAGCTCATGCTTACCCGGATGAATCATCAGGTGGAGCTTGCCGAGGACGGATATGCCTGCCTCGCGGCAATGGAGAAGAAAAAATTTGATATCGTTTTCATGGATATTGAAATGCTGGGCATGGACGGTTTTGAAACGACGCATCAACTGCGCCTGAAGGAGCAGAGGCTTGGCACATTAAGGCCAGTTTATATTATTGCCCTTACCGCACATGCCTCCACCGATATTCGCGAGCAATGCTACGCAGCGCAAATGGATGATTACCTTTCCAAGCCCATTACCGTATCCGCACTTGGCGCCGCACTTCGGAATGCCAATCAGCGGAGAATTAGTTATCCATCCAACACCTAGATTCCGGGATTTTATGAAGATTGACGAGTTGTACATGCATTGCCACGCTGTAAGTATGAAACATATTCTGCCTCTGATCGCGCTTATGGCGCTCTGTCTGACTGCGCACGCCGGATTGTCAGATGCCATAAAAGGTGAAGCGGCAGCGCCGGTAAAAGCCTCCGGCACAAAGACCGTAATCGATGCCATTCTCGCAAAGGACAAAGACAGCAAGCCGACGACCGTATTCGCCGTCGATACGCCGAAGATCTATGCATTCTGGAAGGGGACAGGGTTCAAAGACGGGGATAAGCTGCGCGGCGTATGGATCGCCGATGATGTAGGGGAAGCCGCTCCAAAGGATACGCAAATTGATGAAGCGGAAATGACCGTCACGAAGGCAGATGATTTTGGTGCCTTTTCGCTTTCCCGTCCGAATAAAAACTGGCCGCCCGGAAAATATCACATCGATATTTACAACGGCGCCGATCTTGCAAAGACGCTGAATTTTACGATTCAGTAATTGGCGATTTTCAGGTGGTAATCAGTGAGGCGATGGTCGTCTCCAGTTGCTCGGGACTGAAGGGTTTAGGAAGGTGCGCATTGTAACCGGCGCTTTTGCATTTCTGCACATCTTCCACCATTCCATATCCTGTCATCGCAATGGCTGGGCCGTGCCAGAATTTCCGCGCTTCGAGGATCATGTCAATTCCCGTGGCGTCCGGCAGACCGATATCGCTTAAGACGAGATCGAATTTCTCGGCCTGCAAAATCTTCAACGCCTCGGAAACAAGCCCGACCGTTTGCACTTTGTGTCCCTGCTCCAGCAGTAAAAGGC
>JBDSIH010000441.1:0-2532 GCA_039918055.1 Chthoniobacterales bacterium | reverse complement strand
TTAGTGGTCCGCGCGCCGGAATCTGTCGCATTCAATGTCCGGTTAATCGATACTGTTTTCTCCGTGGCGATGCCGCCGTTGAACATGATTCTGGCGTTACCGTTCGCGCCGGCTCCGGTGCCTCCTGCGTAGGTATAGCTATTAAGGCTGCCTCCACCGTCATCGATGAAAGTGCCTGCAACCGCCAGCTTTTGGGTTCCATAATTATTAAACCCAAGCTGTAGATCACTGCCGTTCGTAATACGGAAGTTGCCCGCGAGCTGTTGATTTAAAAGCGTCGCACTAAGGGAGGAAGCCAGGAATCGTATATTTGATCCATTGGCCAAAGTGGCATTCACCGTACTTCCGATGGTTAAATTACCGATTACGCCATTGACGGACCCCGCAGTAGCTGACTTAGACGAAAAGTTGGCTACTCCGACGTCCAACTGCAAAGTGGATGTGCTGGAATACGTATTATTGAAAGCATAAACCGAGCCTGTCCCATGTTTGCTTACCAAAAGCGTGACATTATTTTGCAGAACAAGGTGCGCCGAATTTGAGAAAAGCATCTCGGTCTGAAATGTTCCGCCTGCATCTCCCGTGGACTTGATAGTCATGTTGGGATTCGAGCGGCTATCGAGGATTCTTAAATCAAACCCATTGTTATTAAGGGCGCTGTTAAAATTATGCCCGTTAAGATCGATGACGAGTTTGCTTGCATCGGTACCCGTCGTCCAGATGGATTCCGCACCGGATGCGGGGCTTCCTGCAATACTGAAATCCGCCCCCAGAGAAAAGGTGATGGCGTTGGTATTCGTCGTTGTCAGCGAGAGTTTTCCTACCGTGGTAGCGCTGCTATTTGTGATCGTTAAATCCCCCGTAGAGCTTGTGCGATTTATGATGCCCTGGTCGGTGGATGTGGGAGTAATGCCTCCCCAGTTCGCACTTGTTGTCCATGCCTGACTTCCGTTTACTGCAGGATCAAAGGTGTAGGTCGATGCTGCGTGTATACTGCTTACAGCCAATAAAGCGGAGAGGAGCAGTACGGTGCGTTGAAGATATTGAGCGGGGAATTTACTCGTTTTCATTTGGCTTAAAAATAAGCCTCAACCCCCAAATCGTCTACGGTATATCCGCGCTAATAATCTTCGAAATAGCGGCGTTTTGAATTGTCGTTTTTAGCCTTTATTTCATAAGCTCTTCTGGACGAAAGTCTTTCTTTTCCTTTACTTTATAGCATACGAAAGCGGCCGTTTATCTGTACCATGCTCGGCTCCAGCGATTTCGACCGCTGTATTTACGAAAGCATTTCCGAGTATCTCTCTGAACATACGTCCGAAATAGACGTAATCATGGAATTGGATTATTTCGGCAGCGAGCTGCCCTCTGCATGCAAGGGGATCATTACAAGAATTTTAGACGTCAAAGAAATCTCTCTTTTCCGTTCGTATGGCATTCCAGTAATCAATATTTCCGGCCAGTTAGAATCTCCCGGTTTTCCTTCCGTAATCAGCGATTCGCTAATGGCGGGGTGCATTGCCGCAGAACATCTGCTTTCCCGTCGTTTTCACCATTTCGCGTACTACGGACAGAAAAGCGTACATTATTCCGATGCGTTAAGCCGTAGCTTCAAACAGGCGATAGCGGAAGCAGGATTTCACTGTGCCTTTTATTTTGATTCCTGGGTTCCCTCTATAAATGTCGTAACTGATACGCACCGCCTGAACCTTCGGCAATGGATTGCGAGCCTTTCAAAACCAATCGGCATTCTCTGCACAGGAGACTATTATGCGTGGGAACTATCCAAAGCCTGTGAGGCGCTTAATCTCATAGTCGGCAGGGATGTGGGTGTTTTAGGAGTGGGTAATTGGGCGTTTTTTTGCAGAAGCCGCAAGCCTCAGCTTAGCAGCCTGAATAATCGTCCCGACCTCATCGGTTATGAATCCGCCGCTTTAATGATGCGACTACTCCACGGCGAACCGCCCCCCTCTTCGCCAATTTTAATTCCTCCCACCATTATTGCCCGCGCCTCCTCGGATATTTTTGTCACTGCGGACTCTTATGTGGCTGCAGCCATTCAATTTATTCAGGATCATATCGGGCAGCCTCTCCCGCCTCAGGAAGTTTTTAATCATATCCCCCTATCCAGATCCGCTCTGGAAAGACGCTTCCGCAAGCAACTGAACTATACCGTCCTCGCAACCATTCACCTTCTGAAAGTCGACCATATCAAACATCTTCTGGTTTCCACCTCCTGCAGCATCGAACAAATCTCCAATGCGTGTGGCTTTTCCAGCGCTCCATACATGACAACGCTGTTTCGAGAAAAAGTGGGCACGACGCCGAGCGAATACCGCCACCAATTTCAGCGAAGCGTCATCTCCAAAAGCTGATTCCCTGTCACGACAAACAGCCTGTAAAATGAAAAAGAGGAGCCATCCCCATAGCTCCTCCTTCTCTAAATTAAGGCTAATTCCCGTTATACCTTTTTGCGCCGTAGCTTCCAGACGATCAGCGTTCCGAAACTCGCCATCAAAAGAAATACGGTGC
>JBDSIH010000440.1:0-4784 GCA_039918055.1 Chthoniobacterales bacterium | reverse complement strand
CACTACTGCCGAACGCGAATTTGAAGACGGCAAACGCAATGGCGCCTTGCAGCAGCTTCTCGCCAAGATCGAATGCGAATTCCCGACGCAGATGCTTCGCAATGAAATGGAAGCCGTCCTTCGCGATATCGTTCAGGAAAATCAGGGCCGCGGTGTTGCCGAAGACGAAATCCGCAAGCACGAGCAGGAACTGGTCGGCATGGCTAACCAGACCGCGCGCGAACGCCTGCGTTCCACGTTTTTCCTTCTACGCGTGGCCGAGAAGGAAAATCTCAAGGTTTCCGAAGAGGAGCTCGCCCAGCAGGTCGCCGGAATGGCGATGCGCTACAAGGTGACATTTGACAAAATGGTCAAGGACCTGCGTAAACGCAACGCGATCCCCATGATCCAGGAACAAATTCTTTGCCGCAAGGCACTTGATTTGATCGCGGCTAATGTTACCGTGCTGGAACCTAAAAATGCGCCGGCAACCAAGGCGTAAATCCAGCATAAAAATTATATGACGGTAAATCAGCAGAATTCCAGCAGTCAGAGGCCCAGCAATATGCTCATTCCCATGGTGGTCGAACAGACCGGCCGCGGAGAACGCAGCTATGATATTTACTCCCGTCTTCTAAAAGACCGGATTATTTTTATCGGCACGCCGATTGACGACCATGTCGCCAATCTCGTGATCGCCCAGTTGCTCTTCCTTCAGATGGAAGATGCTAAAAAGGACATCAGCATTTACATCAATTCGCCCGGCGGATCGGTAACGGCGGGTCTCGCTATTTACGATACGATGCAGTTTGTAACCTGTGCGGTTACGACGTATTGCATGGGAATCGCAGCCAGTATGGCGGCTGTTCTGCTTTGCGCGGGGACCAAGGGCAAGCGTTACGCGCTTCCGAATTCCGATATCATGATCCACCAGGTATCCGGTGGAGCACAGGGACAGGCCAGCGACGTCGAACGTCAGGTCGAGTTCATGTTCAAGCTTAAGCGCCGCCTGAATCGCATCATTTCCCAGCACACGGGCAAATCGGTCGAACAGGTTGAACGTGACGCGGATCGTGATTACTATATGTCCGCCGAAGAGGCCAAGACCTATGGTCTCGTGGATGAAGTGGTCAAATCCCGCAAGGAATTACCAGGCGGCGTTGAAAAACTCGTCGAGAAATCCTCGGATAAACCTGCCGAATAATTATTAGCCATGGCTAGAGCCTCCAATCTTACAATGTGCTCTTTCTGCGGAAAGAGTCATGCTGAAGTCCGTAAATTAATTGCCGGACCGGGGGTCTATATTTGCGATAGCTGTATCACCGTTTGCAAAGGCATCCTCGACAAGGAAATAGGAGAGGAATCCCGCCACTCCAACGTCTCACTGAGTGTTCCCAAGCCGGCAGATATCCGCCGTGAGCTGGATCATTACGTCATCGGTCAGGATACCGCCAAGCGCACGCTTTCGGTAGCCGTTCATAATCATTACAAACGCATCATTCAAAACCAGAAAACCTCCGGCGATACTACCGTGGAGATGGATCAGTATGCCGAAGTGGAAATTGAAAAAAGCAATATCCTGCTCATCGGCCCCACGGGTTCCGGTAAGACCTTGCTTGCCCGCACGCTTGCAAAGATTCTCGATGTTCCATTCTGCATCGCCGATGCCACGACGCTGACCGAAGCGGGCTATGTGGGCGAAGACGTGGAGAATATCATTCTCCGCCTTCTGCAAAATTCGGATTACGATGTAAAGCGCGCTGAAATCGGCATCATCTATATTGATGAAATCGATAAAATCGGCCGTAAGACGGATAACGTCAGTATCACCCGCGATGTTTCCGGCGAAGGTGTCCAGCAGGCGCTTCTGAAAATTCTCGAAGGAACGGTCTGCAATGTTCCTCCTCAGGGCGGACGTAAACATCCCCAGCAGGAATACATTCAGGTTAATACCGAAAAAATTCTCTTCATCTGCGGCGGCGCATTTGTGGGTCTCGATAAAATCATCCACCGTCGCGTGGGTGGTAAGACACTGGGCTTCCATATTTCCGGACAGACGGCAGAAGGCGCGCCGAAGTCTGTCATCGAACCCGAAGATTTGCTGGGCTTTGGAATGATTCCCGAATTTATCGGTCGTCTGCCAGTTGTGACCGCGCTCGATCCTCTCACTGAGGACGAACTGGTCATGATTCTGACCGAGACCAAGAACGCGATGGTGAAGCAATACTGCAAGCTTCTCGCGATGGAGGGCGTCAATCTCACGTTCACCAAGGATGCTCTTCGTGCGCTCGCAGCTGAGGCGCATAAAAAGGGAACCGGCGCCCGTGCGCTGCGCTCCATCATGGAACGCATCATGCTTGATGTGATGTATGAGATCCCAAGTCGGGATGATGTGGCGGAAATCACCATCAACCGTGGCGTCGTCGAAGGTAAGCGCGCTCCCCTGATCCGGCGTAAGCAGGATAAGGATGCCGCTTGATACCCACTTTCGGGAGAAGTCGGTGTCTAATCCATTTGCCTACGTCTTTGAGCGGTTTCCGACCTTCACCCAGACCTTCTGCTTTCGTGAAGTTCTAGCGGTACGCGAGCAGGGACTTGATCCGCAGATTTATTCCATTCGCACACCGAAGGAGGAACCTTTTCAGGATTTCCCGCAGGAACTTCTGAGTGCCACGCAATACATTCCGCAGGATATGAAAGCGGCGCTTAAAAGTGTCCGCAGTGAAATTCCCTTTAAAGCACGGCTCCTTCTTGCTGCATGGCGTCTGGCAAAGCAGATTCCCGATCGCCATCGCGCACAGGAAGCGGCATGGCTGGGAACGCAATTGCGCAAAAATGGCGTGCGACATGTTCACTCGCATTTCGCCGGTGTCGGAGCGCGTGTCATCTGGTGGTTGAAGAAATTTTACGGCATCGATTACAGTTTTACCGCACATGCGAATGATGTGTTTTGCGAGGAAGTCGAAACTCCCGTGACACGGGCGAAACTTTTTCGTGATGCAAAACTGATCGTCACCGTCAGCGATTACAGCGTGAAATTTCTTCGCGAGCGATATCCCTTTGCCGCATCAAAGATTCATCGTGTTTATAACGGAATGAATCTGGACCGCTTTGAGAAAAGTATTCCCGATCCTGCGAACCCGCTGATCCTGACTGTCGGACGCTACATTCCGAAGAAAGGTTTTCTCGATTTGATCGATGCCTGCGCAACCTTGAAGGATATTCCGTTTACCTGCCAGATTATCGGGCAGGGCCCGATGGAAGAAGAGCTTAAACAACGTGTCGCCTCACATGGTCTCGAGGGAAAAATCGAAATCACCGGCCCTCGTTCCCAGTCGGAAATTATTACCCTTTTAGGCAAAACCGCAATTTTCGCCCTGCCGTGCATTGATGCGGGTGAGGACGGAAAAGATAATCTTCCGACTGTCCTCATGGAAGCCATGGCGGCGAGTGTGCCCATCGTATCCACTCCCGTTGCGGGCGTTCCTGAAATGGTTCTCGATGGTGAAACAGGCTATCTCGTTCCGGAAAAAAATTCCCCAATCCTTGCGAACAAACTGCGCCTTCTTCTAAGCGATCCATCGGCTGCATTAAAAATGGGCGAAAAAGGCCGCGCGCATGCGGAACAGAATTTCGCACTGCACAAGACATCCGCCATGCTTTGCGCGCTTTGGCGAAAATACGGAGCACTCTCCTGACGTGCGCGAACATCCTCTCTCAAAAAGAATCTCGCCGGAAGTTCCTGAAAATTCCCATCTTGCGGAATGGATGGCGGAAGGCGCGCATCTGGAAGTCGATTTAGGCTGTGGCAAAGGACTTTTCCTTACCGATCTTGCGCAGCAATTTCCTGCCATCAAATTTCTCGGAGTGGAGCGCCAGCGCGAACGCGTCATGAAGTGCCGGAAGAAAATCCACAAACTTCAATTGGAGAATACAGAAGCCATTCGCTCGGATTGCGAAGAGGCGCTGGCAGAAGTGTTTCCAAATTCATCCGTGGATTGTTTTTACATTTTGTTTCCGGATCCGTGGCCGAAAAAGCGGCATCATCGCCGCCGGATGGTGAATACAGAATTCCTCGCAAAAATTCATACGCTATTAAAAACGGGTGGCATGCTTCGGTTGATGACCGATGATGAGCATTACTTCTGCGCGATGCATGATCTCTGCGAAGCGGCGCCCGGATTTGAATTTTGTGACTGGGATCAGGGACGCGAATTTCCCACAACGGATTTCCAGAAGCTATTTCTCGAACTGGGACGTCCCATTCACCGCGTCGCGATGCGCAAACTCTAGGGCAGCATCTGCTGCAATTCGCGATAGCAGGATTCGAGGTTTACCATTTGGCTCTCGGTGCTGAAATTTTTACGAATACTCTCTGCGGCGTTGCGGCCGGTTTTGCGCCAGAGTTCTTCACTGGTTGCCATGGCTTCCAATGAGTCAGCAAGACCCGCATCGTCGCCCTCCGCCTTTAAGAAGCCCTCTACGCCGTCCTGAATCGCCTCGGGAATACCACCATGGCGCGTGGCTACCGCAGGCAGTCCTGTGGCCATCGCTTCGAGCATGGAGTTAGGCACGCCTTCCTGGTCGTCCTGTGCGGTCGTCTGACTGGGATGCAGAAAAATATGTGCGCTTTTATAAAGTGCGTTTAAAGCCTGCTGATCCTGAAATCCGACAAACTCCACCGCATCGGAAATCCCCAGCCCCATGCTGATATCGCGCAGCGCTTTTTCGAGTGGGCCTTCTCCGGCGATGAGAAAACGCGCTTCGGGATACTTCGCATGGAATCGCGCGAAAGCACAGAGCGC
>JBDSIH010000439.1:0-1670 GCA_039918055.1 Chthoniobacterales bacterium | reverse complement strand
GGATGCCTACAGTACGTCAGATAGTTTTGCAGGATGCGATATTGATTTTCTATTGAGCCTCACCAAAGACAAACGCCTGGTTAATAATGAGTTCAATGTACATAGCCAGGATCCGCGCAATATGGCGCAAGCTTACTGGGCGATGATTGGCAAGGGCGTCAAAGGAGTGGCAACGTGGTGCTTCCAGGGAACTCCTAATCTCTGGATGTATTACATGTGGGCATTGCTCAATGATAATGACACTCCTCGTGATAAGCTCGGGCCGATCGCGGACTCCAACCAGGAAGTGCATCGTCTTGAGCGCATCCTGGGCTCTGCAAAGCCAGCCGCCTTCACGAAGCCAGTGGCACTCTATTACAGCCGCCTGGATCTCTCCCTGAATCAAACCACGCTGGGTGTTTACAGCGGAGCCATTGATAGCCCTTATCGCATCTACGCTCTGTTGCGTGGACTGGGCTATACCGTACGCTGGATCACTCCGAAGCAAATCGTTGCGGGAGAGCTCAAGGATGTGGGCGCAGTGTTTATGATCGGTGCCAGCCATGTGCCTGGAGATGCCGCAAAGAAACTGGAGCAATGGGTCAAGGATGGTGGCTGCATGGCCGGCGACCAGTGGCCCGGAGGATTTGACGAATATGACCGCACGCAAACAACCTTGTTGGACGTCTTCGGAATTCGTCCCGTGGAAATTGCGGTCCCTCTGGATAAGGCGGCCGCCAAGAGCGCGCTGGAAATGACGACGACGCCCGTGGGCGGCGGCATCGATCCTGAAGTGTTGCGCACACTCAGTGCCGATGAGCTTTTCAAGAATGTTGAGGAAATGTGGGATCAATGGGATTCGAAACACCCCATCGCTAAAGCGGTCGGTAACTGGCATCTCTCCGGCTTTGAACTCAAAAAAGCACATATCGTTTCCCCTACCGCCGAAGTCATCGGCATGAGTATGGGACGCAAGGGATATCCCGGCATCATCGTGAATGATTATGGCAAGGGACATGCGCTTTATACTGCCATCATGATGGGTACGCTCTATGAAAGCGGACCTGTTGCCTTCGAGTGGGATAGTGCGCGTGAGGGTCCGGGCCTGCCCCACCTCATCAAGGCATTTCTGGAATTCAGCGGTGTGAAGGCATTGTCAAAAGTCACTATGCCTGAGCGTCTCGGCTGGAGAATGCGCGTAGAAACGCCGCTGGTGGACACAAAGAAAAATGTCTTTGTCGGTCTTACCAGTCTGAATGAAGCTCCGGTAGCGGCGTTTCCTTTGGAGCTGCGCTGGCCGGTTGCCGCGCCAAAAATGGTATTGGCTCTCACGGCTGGTTCCCGGGAAATGCAGCAAATGCCTTTCGAGGTTAAGGACGGCAAACTCAAGGTGACTATGCCCGGCTTCGATACGGCGGCATCTCTTCTTGCCTTAACGAACAGCGATCCGCTGGTCTCCGTGAATATCACCGGGGCGCCACGGGGAGTTGCGAACCTGCTGGATGTCACTCCTGGCACACGACTGAAAATCAAAGCAACCGTATGGAATCCCTCTGCGCAGAAATTACCCGCAGGTGAGGTAAAGCTCTTTACAGCACCGGGATGGTTCTGCGTGGCAGGCGAGCAGAAAGTAGGCGCAATTGAACCTTATGGTCATCAGGAAGTGAATTTCGAAGTGGAAGCTCCGGCAC
>JBDSIH010000438.1:0-2216 GCA_039918055.1 Chthoniobacterales bacterium | reverse complement strand
CGTCATTATCCCATGGCACGGCGAAAACCATCATGCTTTGCACGATGGGGGCTATGGGTGCATTCTTTGTTCTTATTCCGCTCATATGGGTGCTTTTTTATGGTGGCAGGAATGTGAAGGCTACCTGTGAGAGCCGTGATCCGGTCATCCGGTGGACAGACCGCTGCCCCTTACCGGTAATCGCGGGCAGTCTCTGGCTGGCATTTGGCGGCCTAAGTATGCTTTGGATTCCCTTTATTTATGGAGGGATGCTTCCATTTTTCGGTGCGATTTTATCAGGCACTCCCGGGACGGTGATTTATATAATCATCGCCATCATCTGGTTTTATTGCAGCTATGCCTTTTACCGCCTCGATCTGAGGGGTTGGTGGATTGTGCTGGTTACCATGATCCTTTTTGGCATCTCCCAGGAGCTTACGTATTCGCAGCACAGTATGGCGGAAATGGCAGCCATCATGTATCGCAACTTTCCGCCTGAGCAGCTCAAACTCATACAGAGTTCACCAATCATGAATAACAGCACGATCATCTGGATGGGGCTCGTTAATGTTGTGCTGATGCTGGGCTATCTTCTCTACATCCGAAAATTCTTTCCGAAGAAAGCCGCCTGAATTATTTGGAGGTCATTTCCCAGACGCCATTCCAGCCGGAGGCTGGGGGAGTGAGGCGGAGCTTTGAGATTCGTTCCAGGAAAATCCGTGATGGGCCGTCGCCGGAATGAAAGCGGAGGCATTCACGGAATGCGGCTTCTGCGCGGTCCCATTCGCATTGGCGGTAGGTATGCAGGGCATCCTTAAATTGATCCCGCAGATTCAGGACTTCCTGGGAAACTTCTCCCGGCAGCCCGAGCAATTCGAAAATGCGCGTGGGCTCGGTCTTCCCCTTCACGGTGATCAGATCGATCTCGCGGGTAACGATCGATTCTCCTGCTTCGGCCTGGGTCGTATCGCAAATAAGAATGCGGGTGTCGTAAAAGCGATTGGCGTTTTCCAGCCTTGAAGCAAGATTCACATTGTCGCCGATAACGGTGTAGCTGCGCGTATTTTCCGAACCGATATTTCCAACGATGACTTCCCCTGTGCTGATGCCGATACGGATATCAAGTTGGGGAAGATTTTTTCGAAGTCCAAGAAGTTCGGGCAGTTCCTTTTCAAGCAGGTGGATTGCCTTGATTTGTTCGAGGGCGGCGTGACAGGCCAGGGAGGGATGTTCTCCAGCCAGCGTAAAGGGAGGGCCCCAGAATGCCATGACAGCATCGCCGATAAACTTATCGATAACGCCGTGGTATTTCTGGATACCTTCGGCCTGAAGTGTGAAGTGGCGATTGAGCAGATTTACCACGCCGGAAGGCGTAAGATGTTCTCCAATACCGGTGAAGCCGACAAGGTCTGTAAAAGCCACGGACATTTTTTGACGATCTCCGGCGATTTCTGTGCCGCCTTGTTCCTGAAGGACACGTTCAAGAATACGGGGATCGATATATTTTCCAAATGTGCTTCGGAGTTCTTCTTTTGCACGAAGCTCGCTCACGAAATAATTAAAGGAATGTGTCAATGCACCCATTTCATCCGTCGATGCCACGGGCAGCTCAATCGTAAGATCGCCCTTTTCCACACTCTGGATTCCATGCATGAGCGAACGCACGGGATGCACAAGACGGCGGGTGACCAGCGCGGCAACCGTCAAACCCAGAAGTACTGATGCCAGTGTTGCGGCAACTGTCAGCCAGAGAACCATGGTGTGTCTTTTTTCGGCATCATTAATTGCATCAGTAATAATGGTGTCGATTCCTGCCTGCATGGCATTGCGCTGATCCTGCAGGATATCCTGCATATCATCGAGAACGCTGAGAATGGCACCCGCGCGATCAAGATGGTGCTCATTCATCAATTTGATGACTTCGCGCTGGCGAACAGTGATTACTTCATAAGTGGTGCGCACTTCCTTCAGCTCGGCGGTAACATGAGAGAGGGGGATCTTGCCGTTCTGTATTTCCGGCGCGGCTTTCAGCTTATCCTCCGCGCAACTAAACTCCTTCTCTATTCGTTGATGAAAGTAGGCGTAGTCTTTAGTGGCTTCCACAAGGACTTCGGGGCGTTGTGTATATCCGTCCAGCTCCCCGTACCAGCGTTCAAATGCCAGTCGGCGGCGCAGGCCGGCTTCATTAAGATCAACCAGACATTTTTCCAGCGGCTCATAATATTCGGCAATGGTTT
>JBDSIH010000437.1:0-2942 GCA_039918055.1 Chthoniobacterales bacterium | reverse complement strand
GCACATCATTGAGGATGCGTAAGAGGGATTCCCCACTGGCGCGGATAGTTTCGACGTAACTACGGCTTTCGGCAGAGAGCTCAATATCACCGGCGAGCAGTTCCGTAAAACCGAGAATGCCATTCATGGGCGTACGAATTTCGTGACTCATCACCGCGAGAAATTCACTCTTGGCCTTTTCCCCCGCGGAAGCTTTCAGGCGAAGCGCTTTTTCATTCTGTAGCTTTTTCCGCAGCGCCTCCTCTCGCTGGAATTCTTGGGTCACGTCCCAATTTGTTCCAAGCATGCGTGTGGCACGGCCCGTAGAATCGCGAAAGACGATCCCTTGTGCGCGGATATGGCGAGTGATGTCGTGAGGTTCCACCACGATCCGAAAGGAAGTGTCGAATGACGGACCGGACAGCTCGAGGGAGCGTTCAATCTCGGCACTGGCGCGTTCGCGGTCATCGGGATGGAGATGCTTATGCCACAGCTCAAAGCCCGTAGGTATAGCAGAGGGGGTGGCTCCGTAGAGCTCATACATCTGGTCGTCCCAATTCATGGTTTCGTGGATGATGTCCCAATCCCAGATACCGACCTTATTCGCTTTCACGGCGAGTTTCAGACGTTCTGTAAGGTCCCTGGTTTCTGTTTCCCCCTCACGGACTTCAGTGACATCCCGCGCCACGCCGAACATGCTCTGATCGGCTTCCGACCACGATGCCGACCACATGACGCAGGTGAGCGAGCCGTCCTTCCGTAAATAACGGTTTTCAAAGGTGGTGGTGGATTTTCCGGCCCTGATTTCGCTGGCGCTCTGGATAGTCTTTTCCCGGTCGTCCGGGAAAACCAGATCCATGTAAGCCCGGCCAAGGAGTTCATCCGGTCGGTAACCCCATATTCTTTCGCAAGCCGCGCTTATCTGGGTGAAACAGCCCTGTGCATCAATCGTGCAAATTACATCGAGCGAAGAGTTAAGCACCTTGGTCAGTTGCTCCGTGGTCTGCCGGAAGCCATCTTCACTTTTCCGCAGGGCACCTTCGTTGTGGCGAAGCTTTTCCTGCGCATCATAGAGCAGGTAGGAGTGGCCTCCGGGAATGGTCACTGCATCCAGTTCGCCGCCGGTTAATTCCTGGAGACGCTGCTGTGTCGCCTGGAGCTGATGCACGAGGCCTTCAATCTCTTCCTGCAGGTTCTCTGGGGGTGATGAGGCTTCGTTCATCACGTTAGACGGGGAATTGCATGACTTGCCGCACGGTATCGGGCTGGCTTAGCGTACCCACGACCTTGCGTACAGGGGCCGGTGAAAGTTTTACCAACTGCGGAGTCATCATCACTTTGTCGTCCAGTGCACGCTGGGGATCGCGCAGCACATCCACGATCTCGATCTCATGTCGCTCCGGCAGATGCTCGCGGCAAAGCGCATTGAGATTGGCCTCGGCTTTGATCGAGTTCGGGCCGTCTCCGGCAATGTAGAGCCGGAATTTGAAAATATCGGGCATGTTCATTTTTTGTCCGCACCGCGCAGGTCGTCCAAATGGTTTCGGCCCTCGGCAAGGTCGGTTTTGCGATCCGCAGTATGGCGGACCATAGCCTTCTTTTCGGCGCGTTTTACCTCCAACTCAAGTTGCAAAGCCTTGAGACGCACTTCGAGCAGAGCCTCCTCAGAGTCGAGAGTGGTCTCGCGTAATTCCTTCTTCGAATCGGCCTCGTCTCGCGCCGCCAGGACAGCGCGTTCTTTTTCCCAACGCAGCGTACCCATGAGCACTTCGCCACCTGCTGTATAGGTATCGGCCAGCGTGACTCCAGTATTGCTCAGTATCAGCTCCCGCACTTGATTGGAATGGGAGGTACCCCGCGACTTGACGATCGACAGGCCGCGATTGCGCTCTCCGGCATTGACCAGGTAGTTCAAATGAATCCACGTATCAGCAATGGTTGAAACCTGAAGCGGGGTGCCCTCCACCTGCGCTCCTTTCGCGTCAAGCAGACTGGTAAAGAGGATGGTAATTTCTTTCGATTTTGCCCAGTCGATAAGCCGTTCGGCCACACTCTGGCCGATGTTCACATCGCTTGATTTAGCGAGAGCCGAGACCGGATCGATCACCACACACCGGGCATGATGGGCCTCGGCGATATTCTTGATCCGCATGAGGTGAGTCTCCGCGCTGCCTGTAATGGTGCGTGCGGAGACCAATCGTAAAAGCCCTTTTTTAATAAAACGCTGCAACTGAATATTTACCGATGCGAGGTTTCGTATGACTTCGCCGGCATCCGAATCAAAACTCACGAATACTGTGCGCTCCCCGCGCTGGCAGGCCGCCTCCGCAAAGGCCCCGCCCAGGGTGGACTTGGCCGTGCCGGGAAAGCCGGTAATTAGGATGCCCGCGCCGCGGTAGTATCCGCCCCCCAGCATGACATCAAGTCGAGGAACCCCACTTGAAATGCGCTCAGTCGTCACCAATGTTTTCACATCGGACGGGTAGCCCATTTCCCGAGCTCCTGCTACTTCCAAGCCGCAGGAGCCGATGAGAAAGGGAGACTCATTTTCAGCAAATGATGAGCCCCGGTATTTCACCACTCGAAGATTCCTCTGCGACACACCCTGTGCCACCCGGTGGTTTAATACGACCGCGCAGTCCACCATGAACTGCATGAAGTTCATCTGCGCCGGAATCGTGTATTGATTCTCCGGGCCACTGGCTTTGACGGTGATAATGGCCGTCAGCTCGCGCTCAAGCAGCCACTCATGCAAACGATACACTTCGCGCTGCTCGGCTGCGGGATCACGCAGCAGTGTCAGGACGATATCCAATGCGTCGAAGACGATCCGCTTTGCCTTGATTTCTTTCCGCTTCGCATCCAGCGCGGCGAGCATTCCGCTCAAGTCGAAATCTCCGGATTGGACGACGTCAAGCTGAGGCTGTACGTTGAGAAAAAACAACTTCTTCTTCTGCATCCCC
>JBDSIH010000436.1:0-2956 GCA_039918055.1 Chthoniobacterales bacterium | reverse complement strand
ATGATGGAATGCGGAGAATCTTTCAGCCATTCAGAAGGCACTCTGCGGCGTCCGTTACCGCTGGAAAGGATTTTCAGGGCCGCAACCGCTTCTTTCTTCCAGTCCGATTTTTCGATACGCACATGCTCCCATTCATTGCATTGCCACTCCGATGAGCAATGGACGAAAACTTTTCCGTCATTGCGCAATGCGGGATAGACAAATTTGGGATACGGCCCTTTCGGGAGATAGGAGATATCCACATTTTCCCCATTGGCAATACGAGCGAGAATTTCCAGATGTTTTGTCATCTGTGGGATGTAGTAGCCATCATGCATGTCGGTATATTCCGCAGCGTGTGCCTGAAACTCTTTCTGCATGTCGGCGCACTCCGCAGCGAGTTCCTGCGGCTTCATGTCTTTCATGGTTATCCAGAGCAGCATATAGCGGGCAAAAGCTCCCTGTGCATCATCGGGATGATTTTTTATGAATTCCCGCGTCATCGTGAGAGGATCCGGGTCATCCATCACTCTGCCTACATTGGGGAAGGGATAAAAAGTGGCAATTCTCCAAAGCTCGAGCCATGCGCGGTAGGCATCCCTCTCCGGCAGAGATGCGATAATCTGATCCCGCAATGCAAAATTAAAACACTCTCTGTATCCATCTTCCCGGCGGCAGGAGACGCCCCACAGATCGCGGCTTTTCGGATCCATGTAGAGTAATTGCAGAATGGCAAGATTCGCCTTGTCTGCATCCGGGGAGGAGAGTTCCCGAACCAGAGTAGAGCGATCCTGCGGCGGAAAGGTAAGTGTCGCCTTCGCCTCCTGTTTGGAATCAACGGCGGAAATTGTATCGACAAGCTCCTTTAGCGAAGCATCCCACATTTTCGGTTCTTCGAGCGGTGTTTCGCGGGTAGCCACAATGCGCCCGGTGCCGGTATCAAAAAGGGTCCACTGAAGTTGATCGGGCTTTGAGAGAGAGGCACGGAGTGACCAGCGGGCAAGCAGGACAGGGGCTCTGAGCCAGGCATCCGGTGATCCTCCCACAAGGGCGTCATATTCATCACGGAAAGGCGTAAGCTCATTGGAAAGGATGATTTTGAAAGGCGAAACCCGGAGCAGGGCATCGATGGCTTTCATCTGGAGCGGCGTGTTTTTAATTTCTGTCTGAACACCGAGAAAGGCAATGGCTTCGACGGGAACATTCCTGGTCTGGGGAGATATGCCCCGGCCGACAAGACCTACCTGGCAATACCGGCGGGTAGCGGCGGCAATTTTTGCAAACCCGAGCGCATCGTAGCAGCGGGCTTCCCATTCGCGCGCTTCCAGAAATTTGTCATCGAGCCGTTCCGCCCACCAGAAAGAGAGCAGGGCGTTTCGCACATCGCCATCACGGTAATATTTCACGCCTTCGTAAAAAGGCACCAGGGATTCGATCTGCACGTGGGGATCCAGAAGATTTACGGACGCAGTTTTTGAAGGTTTCAATAATTTTCGCAGCCACTCCGCGCTTTCTTCTTTGGCGGTTTTTAAAGGAAACGTGGCCAGTGCTTCAACTTTGCCCTGATCGGAATTTAAAATTTTAAGATGAAGCTCATCTTTTTCGATACTGCCCTGGACGAGGTAATTTGCCCCGAGCAGGTCGGCCATTTCTCCCTTGGCAAATAAAGTGCGTTGCAGCTCGTGCTCGGCGGCGGCGTGTTCGATGACACTGCGCTCGACTACTTCAAAGCCCACGGCGCCCAGTGCGTCACGAATCTCCGCGGATGTCTTCAGGGCGGCATGGAGATTTTCCCCTTTAAAATCTTCCACGGCCAACCGGATGACTTTGCCGGCCGGATTAACTTTCTTTGCGGAATAGGAAGACGTTACCAGATTGGAGCATAGCCGGGGTAAGTTTTCTGAATTTGCGGATTCGTGACCAAGAATTTTCCCCGTCGCGCAATCGATTGTCTGCAAATGGTAGGTATTATCGGATTTCCGTACCGAGAGGATAATATCGGCGGATAACAGGTGCCCCAGCCGCGCAATTCCTGCAGGAGTATTCAGGGAGGTGAGCGTTTGCTCATTAAGGAGACTGTGGAGGTCTTTGCGTTCGACTACTTCGATTTCCGGGTTTTTTGACAGAGCTGCGATGCATAAGTCCTCCAGATTCCGGTCGGCTGTAGGGGAGAAAACTGCGACATGGAGCCGTTCGGATTTTTCCGCCTTGCAGTAAGAATTTACTGCAAGGAACGCGACGGTACAGACAATAAGGAATCTCACAGGACAGATTTTTAAATTTATTGAATTATTGATTAACGAGCTTGGGAACCATGCGCTCGATTAACTTAAAGGCTGCATCCTGAAGGGCGCTCTTGCCCGCAATGGCTTCGGCCGTGTCGATAGCTGTCGCGGTTTCCCTATCGGTATCAAGAACCTTGTTATCTGAGCGGCGGATCGCCTGTACTTCGGCGCGGGCCCGGGCCGAAACCAGCTGTCCATGCCGTGCACCCGTCTGGCTGAATGCTTCCCCGGATATGGAGACGTCCGGAGCTTTGGCAGGATTTTTAAAGCTGATGACTTCAAAGCCAAGCGTAGAAAGTATCAATTCAAACTCTGTTTGCATGGCAGGATCGATAGGGCGGAGGCTCAGGTCACGCTCCTCGATATGGATTTGAACGGAGGGAAGTTTCTTATTTGCGACGAGTGATTTTAAGCGCGCTATTTTTTCCTCCTTCGATTCGACAGGAGGATTAAAGGCCACGGCTTGATCCGCCAGAAGCTTCTCCACTTTCCCGGCGAGTTCGGTGATGGGCTTTTCAAAGGATCCATCTGTAGGCACGGTGACCATTTCTCCGAATACGCGGGAAGTTTCAGTGCTTATGACCTTTGCCACAAGGATGACGGAATCTCCCGATGCGATGATACGGCCCGTGATGAGGGCTTTCGCGCCAAGCAGCTTACCGGTTTTGACTGCGGAGGAAGGATCGGTGAGG
>JBDSIH010000435.1:0-3025 GCA_039918055.1 Chthoniobacterales bacterium | reverse complement strand
CTCCTGTTCCGTAACCTTATTTAATAGCCAAAACAGCTATCCCTGCGAAATCCGATAAGGGCAAATAAAGGGATAAATTTGGTCGCATTGCCAACTGCAATTGCCAACCAACAGGTTTAGAATGCTACCTTGACACGGTAGGGGTCACATTAGGTTCGAAACCTGTATCGCGCACCATTTTTATCTTCGCGACTGGCAGCGCCAGTTTGCGACAAATCCCGCATGGAGCCTTTATCTATCAGGGTCTCCGGCTCCTCGGAACTTTCATTCGTTCTGACAATATCCGACACGTTTTGACCACTTCCGCCTAAAAGTTGTGAGTCTACCGACTGGAGGCGAGGAATACCGTTGCTGCCCTGTGTCATAGGTAGGAACAGCGCACAATCTCGGGGTAGAGTTTTCTTTCATCTTTTAGTGGGAGGCGGTTAGAATAACGCCCCCTCGATAGAACCCTCGTAAGTCTGGACGGTAAGTCGCCTCCTCCACATTCCTATTCACCATGAGCCAAATCATCCCGCAGGAATTGCTTTCTGAATACGAAATTCTCGATACCGCGCCGGAAAAGGATTTCGATGACTTTACGATATTGGCATCTCAGATCTGTGGAACGCCGGTTTCATTGATCAGCATTCTCGCCGAAGGCCGACAATGGTTCAAAAGCCATCTGGGGGTCGAAATCGCCGAAACGCCCATTGATTACGCTTTTTGCACACATGCCGTGGAACAGGGGAGCCTGATGGAGGTGGCCGATCTTTCCCTCGATCCGAGATTTAAAGATAACCCTTTCGTATCCGACGAACCGATGGTGCGCTTTTACGCGGGGGTCCCCCTTGTGAATCCAGAAGGCTACGGAATTGGCACCCTTTGCGTGCTCGACACGAAGCCAAGGAAACTGGACGAAAGCCAGCGCATGGCTCTGAACGTACTGGGTCGACAGCTTTCCAATCTTTTTGAGCTAAGAAGGACGGCACATTTATTGCGGGATAGCCGGGAGCGAGAGAAGGAGGCAAACCGATGTCTCGAGGTACTCGTCGAGACACGAACGGCAAAGCTTCGGGAAAGCGAGGAGCGCTTTACGCAACTGGCGGAGAATAGCCTCGACGTGTTCTGGTTCCTGGACCTGGAGCCCGAAAGGATACTCTACGTTAGCCCATCTGTAGAAAAATTGTGGGGAGTGCCGGCAGAAAAATTTTACGAGGATCCGAAACACTGGATGGAAGCAGTCTATCCGGAGGATAGGGCAAAGATCCTAAGCGTCATGGCGGAGGTCTCTGCCAGGAAGCTGCGCTCGATTGAACTTGAGTATAGAATAATCCTGCCGACCGGCGGAATCCGATGGATTCATTATAGAGGGACCGTCATTCGCGAGGCCGGAGACAAGTCCGTCAGGCTTGGGGGCATCGCCAAGGATGTTACAGAACGCCGACTCTCGGAGGAGAAACTAAAACTGACCCTTCAACGTTTGCAACTCGCGGCGAAAGCCAGCGGGGTTGGAATCTGGGATCTCGACCTGGTCAGCGGCGAACTACAATGGGATGACGAAATATACGCGCTCTACGGCCTTTCTGTCGAGAAGGCCGCTCCCGGTTATCAGCGATGGAGTGATAGCCTCCATCCCGAAGACCGGGACAGAGCGCTCGCCTGGGTCGATAGTGCCATTAACTCCGATGTCCCGCTCAGCGCGGAATTCCGCATCGTTCGCCAGAGCGACATGGCGACCCGTTATATAAGGGCAATTGCCGCCGTCTTCAAAGACGACACCGGCAAGGCAGTTCGCCTGATCGGGACGAATTGGGATTCGACCGAGGATCGCGAAAACGAGCGGTCGCTGGAGCAAGCCCTCGAACAACAAAAGCGCCTCACCAAGGCTGCGGAAGCGGGGGATCATGCGAAGAGGGAATTTCTCGCTGCGATGAGTCACGAAATTAGAACCCCCCTCAACGGAATGTTGGGTTTCGCCGAGATAGCGTCCGACCTGGAAGGGTTACCCGCCGAGGCCAAGCAATACATCGATACGATTGCAGAAAGCGGACAGGCCCTGCTTCGGATCATCAACGACATCCTTGATTTTAGTCGCCTTGAAGCTGGGAAGGTGAGTATCGAAAAAGTCCTTTTTTCTCCCAAAGAGCTAACGGAAAGCATCCGACAGTTTTTCGTTCCCCAGGCGCAAATCAAAGGCTTAAAAATCGAATCTACGATTGCCGACGACATGCCAAATACCGTCCTTGGAGATTCCGGACGCATCCGGCAAATACTTTTGAATCTCGTGGGGAATGCGATGAAATTCACGGACTCTGGCGGGATAAAGATAGAGGCAAGATGCGTCACTCGACTCTCCCGCGGCCGCATGCTCGAGTTGTGGGTGGAAGACACCGGGCCAGGGATTCCTCCCGATAAATGGGATTCTATTTTTTCCCCATTCACCCAAGCCGATTTGTCCAACGCGCGGCGGCACGGCGGAACGGGGTTGGGCCTGGCAATTTCTTCCAAGCTCGCAGAACTCATGGGAGGAAGTTTAACAGGCCAAAACCTTTCCGTAGGCACACGTTTCACCCTGCTTGTGCCGATAGAGGTCAGGCAAAACACGGCTCCTGGCGAGCCAGTCCCCATTCAACCCATCGAGGACGGCAAATTGCCTTTAACGAAAATATTGGTTGCGGAGGATGACCGCATAAACCTGAAGCTTATCCTTAACTTACTACGGTCAATGGGATACGAAGCGGTGACGGCGAATAATGGCGCGGAGGCGGTGCGCATTTTCCTCGAAGAGTCGCCCGATTGCGTTTTCATGGACGTGCAGATGCCAGAGTTAGACGGTATCGAGGCCACGAGGCGAATCCGGGAAATCGAGCAGGAGAAAGGGTCCTCGCCGACTTTCATCATGGCATTTACGGCGGATGTGATGCCCGAAAATCGCAAGAACTGTTTCGCAGCTGGCATGAACGGATACCTCAACAAGCCAATAAAAAAACAAGAAGTCGCGGACGCCCTTCGACAAGCAGCGGCTTTCAGAGCGTGCCAATAA
>JBDSIH010000434.1:0-6787 GCA_039918055.1 Chthoniobacterales bacterium | reverse complement strand
AGACATTGAAAAATCGCGTTGTGTTCACTGTCCACCGGCAAAACATTGACCCCTTTGCGTGCTGCGGCGGCCATTACGATCTCGCCGGCGGCAACGAGGATTTCCTTGCTCGCCACGGCCAGATCCTTGCCCGCTTCAATGGCGGCGAGGGAGGGTTTCAGACCGGCGGTTCCCACAATCGCGGTAAGAACCATGTCGGCCTCTTCCAGGGTGGCTAGTTCCACAAGACCTTCCGCGCCGGAGACCACGCGTGTGGTTTTGCCCAGTTCCTGGCGCACGCGTTCCGCATCCTTTGCGTCCCCGATACAGAGAAGTTTCGGCTTAAACTCGCGGGCAGCGGCGATAATGCCGTCAATATTCCGGTTCGCCGACATGCCGAGGATTTCCATGCGGTCGGGAATGGCACGGGCGACTTTCATCGCACTTTGGCCAATGGATCCTGTCGCGCCCAGTAGAACGATTTTGCGTTTCCTGTTCATCCCATTTTCAGAACCACCCGCATGTAGAAGAACAGTAGCGGTCCGGTAAAAAGAATGCTATCGATCAGGTCCAGCGTGCCGCCGATTCCTGGCAAAAGAGCGCTGGAATCTTTAATATGGGTACTACGTTTGACAATGGATTCCGCCAGATCGCCGATCACTGCGGCAAATCCAAGCACCAGCCCCAGAATAGTCAGATCGCAAAAGCTAAAAGCCGGTAGTCGGCCCGGAATCATCGCATACATCCAGTAACTGCCCAATAATGCCGTGATTAACGCTCCAAAAAAGCCCTCCCATGTCTTCTTTGGGCTGATATGTGGGGCAAATGGGTGCTTACCGAATATACTTCCAAAGGTATATGCCCCCATGTCGCTGAACTTGGTCACCATGATCAGATAGAGCACGTAGTATTGTCCGGTCGGCGCGCCATCCGGCAGCGAAGGCGGCAAATACACTATTTTCGTCATGAAATTGAAAAGCCAGGGGATGTACATCAGGCCAAATAGGGTATATGCCATGGTCTGGAGTGGTTCCTGGTCGCGAATCTTGGCAAACATCTGCCGGATAAAGAGGACCATCAGGAAGATGACCGGCATCGCCAGTTCGAAATCGTAGGACTTCCCAGGCGTAAAGTGTCGGTAATAGAAAAAGCTGCCTGCAAGGAAGATGCCGCCCGTCAGCATCGCGGTCAGTTTGAAGTTTGGGATCTTCTGGGTATCCAGCATCTTAAAGTATTCCCACAGACCCAGAAGCGACATTCCGATGAGAAGACAGAAGTAAGCCGCCTCTTTTCCCGAAAGGACCGATGCCAGGATAAGCGTCCACAAAGCAATGGTGCTCCCGAGACGGCGGAAAAAAGTAAAGAGGGAGGCAGACATTCGATGAAAAGGCGACCGCAAAGACCTAAGAAAACCTCACTGCAAACGCAAGATCAATGGAGGGAATGTCATCCTCTCCGTGTTTTCACTTTTGATATCTTATACGGTATCATCACCCTTGCGGACCCTGCGCTTCTCGATTATCCACTGAGTATGGCCAGCAAAACTGAAGCACCCGCAGAAGACAAAAAAGATACGCAACGCACGAAAAGCCTGAATCTCGCCATTGAGCAGATTGCCAAGGATTACGGAGACGGCGCTATCATGCGTCTCGGCGAAGAACATTCCGTTAATGTGGATGTCGTTCCCACGGGAAATATTCTCATTGATCGCGCACTCGGCGTCGGCGGATTTCCCTGCGGACGAATCGTGGAAATTTATGGACCGGAATCCTCCGGTAAAACAACCCTGACACTTACCGCAATCGCACAGGCGCAGAAAAAAGGCGGACTCGCAGCATTCATCGACGTGGAACATGCGCTTGATCCCCAGTACGCGCGTAAACTTGGCGTTAAACTCGACGATCTTCTTGTCTCCCAGCCCAGCTCCGGTGAAGAAGCGCTTCGTATCTGTGAAACATTGATTCGCTCCAATGCACTCGATGTTATCGTTCTCGATTCCGTTGCCGCTCTGGTAACCAAGTCTGAACTCGAAGGTGAGATCGGCGACGCTGTTGTCGGTGCCCAGGCACGTCTCATGAGTGCTGCGCTTCGTAAATTAACCAGCCAGATCGCAAAAGCCCGCACCGTTTGTATTTTCACAAACCAGATTCGTGAAAAAATCGGCGTGATGTTCGGCAGCCCTGAAACAACACCCGGCGGTAAAGCGCTCAAATTCTACTCCAGCGTGCGTATTGATATTCGCCGCATTGCCGCTATCAAACTTCCAGACGGAACCGTTGTCGGCAACCGCACGCGCGTTAAAGTGGTTAAGAACAAAGTTGCTCCTCCATTCCGTGAAGCAGAATTTGATATCATGTATAACGAAGGTATTTCTCATACCGGTTCCTTACTTGATCTCGCTATTGAGAAAGGCGTTCTTGAAAAACGTGGTTCCTGGTTGAGCTATAAAGGAAATCAGGTTGCACAGGGCCGTGATGCTGCAAAAGAAGTTCTTAAAAATGATCCTGCTCTTTATGCAGATATTGAAGAAGCGCTTCTTGCCGTTCTTAAAGCTGAAAAATAAGGATCTATTCACACTCTCTGAGAAGAAGAGAATATTTATTTATCAATCTTCATAATCTTAAGGGTGTGAATAACCTGAGGAAACCTTGTTCCTCACAGCATTGATCAATGTTCTACGCCGATTGACCGTGTGAATAAAGCGCGGTCAATTGCCGATAGAAAAGGATAAGTAAGCGATTATCTGGATGAATTAGCGGTCGCTCACAAATAATTCAGAACAATCCACAAGTTATTCGCAATCGCTAGTATTTAAGAATCTTCGACAAAAAGAGTTTCGCTTCTTCAGATTTAGGAGATTCGAAAAACGAAGGTGCATCTGCGATCTCGAGAACTTTTCCTTCGGCAATGAAAGCGACGACGTCGGCGATCTGACGGGCGAATCCCATTTCGTGAGTTACCATTACAAATTTCCGATCTTCCTTTTTAAGTTCCGCGATCACATCGAGTACCTCTGCGGTCATTTCCGGATCGAGGGCAGAAGTGGGCTCATCGAAAAGAAGCATTTCCGGATGAATAGCGAGCGCTCGGGCAATCGCGACGCGTTGTTTCTGTCCACCCGATAGCGCGGAGGGGCGTTTCGCTTCTTCTTTTTCCAGGCGGAGGCGTTCCAGTACAGAACGTGCGCGCTTGTTTGCATCGTCTCTGGATAGTCTGTGAACTTCCACCAGCGGCAGTACGACATTTTCCAGGGCGGAAAGGTGGGGAAAAAGATTATACGCCTGGAAGACGACGCCTAGACGTTTGCGAAAATGGCGGAGCGACACTTCATCCGAAGGCTGACGCGTATCATCAAGATAAATTTCTCCTGATGATAGCGGCTCCAGGCCTGCAAGCATGCGAAGCAGCGTGGACTTTCCGCCACCCGAAGGACCAATCAGGCAAAGCACATGCGAAAATTCCACCGAGAGAGAAATATCGCGAATGACGCGGTGCGGACCGAAGCTCTTTTCCACATTTTTAAATTCAAGCTTCATAGCGGAACAAAGCCTCCAGCTTTTTGGCGGCAAGCGAGATGGGAAGTGTCAGAATGAGATAACCGATCGCCAGCGGCAGAAAACTTTCCAGTGTGCTGTATGTTGCGGAATTCACCTGTAGCGCGCTCTGTGTAAACTCGGAAAGTCCCAGCACGGAAAGCAGCGAGGAATCCTTCACGAGTGAAGCAAGCTGGCCGGCGAGGGGAGGAAGAATTTGACGGAATGCCTGCGGAAAAATAACGAGCCGATACGTCTGCTGAGTTGAAAGGCCGATCGCGCGTGCGGATTCCCATTGTGAGGCCGGGATGCTTTCGATGCCCGCGCGGATCATTTCCGCAATATACGCTCCGGTAAAAAGGGAAAGAATAAGGACGCCGGCAATATAGCGATTGTCCAGACCCACTTTGTCGAACACCACATAGAAGAAAAAATAAATCTGTACGAGAAGTGGTGTGCCGCGGATCAGTTCCACATAAATAACGGAGAGACTTCGCAGCGGCATGAAGGACGAGCGCCGCGCCATCGCCGCAATCAGTCCGAAGATCAGACTGCAGATCAGCGATAATACCGACAGCCAGATCGTGGTGACCCATCCCTGTAAAAAAGAAGCGCGGTAAGCCCAGACCGGGCTCCAGTCGCTAATGGATTGCGCAAGCAGGGCGTAAGATCCGCCGGAGACGAGTAAAAGAACGACGAGCAGATTGACGAAACGGGCCACCCGGGATGCGGGGCGATCCGGAGAGTCAAAAAGTGCGCGTGCGATCACGATCAAAACATAAAGGGAATCTTTTGCGCTTTAAAAGCTTCCTTTTGGGCGCGGAGATATTTGTCACCGAGTTTTACAAAGCCGCCGTCGGTCTTAAATTTCTTCAGGAAGGCATTCACCTTTGTCTGGAGAGCGTCGTCGTTCTTGCGCATACCAATTGCCCAGCCTTCGCTTTGAAGGGGCGCGAGAAGGGCGGTTGTCGTGTCGGGATGGGCCTGCCAATTTTTCCAGACAGACATCTGGTCATAAATAAAGCCGTCCGCCTTGCCCTGCACCACTTCGAGCACCGCACTGGATTCCTTGTCCAGCGTGACGACTTTTGCCTGCTGAATATGTTTAGTTGCGAAATTTTGACCGGTAGTTCCCTGACGAACGACGACTGTTTTACCGGGAAGGTCGAGTTCATCCATGCCCGCGATGGAATTTTTTCGCACAAGGATGGCGAGTCCGGTGGTGAGATAAGGATCGGAAAAGGCAATTGATTCGCGTCGCTCGGGCGTGGCCGTCATGGAGGAAATAATGAGATCGATCTTATTGGTCTTGAGCGAGGGAATCAGACCCGCGAAGGGGATATTTTGAATCTTGATTTTTTTCCCAAGATATTCCCCGAGAGCTTTAGCAAGATCCACGCTGACGCCGGTGGGATTTCCCTGCTCATCAATCGTTTCAAATGGCGGATAGGATAAATCCATCCCCACGACGAGCGTATCCTTGCTCAGTGTCTCTTCGGATTTGTGACAACTCAGAATTCCGAATGTCAGGACAATCAGGCAAAAGCAAAAAAGCAAACGGCGCATTTATTTCAGTTTTTCAAGTAAAGTTACCATATAAGGAAGCAATTGCTTCTTTCTGGAAACGACGCCGGTGAGGAACCATTCATGTTCATCGCGCGCAGGATAGTCGATCAGTTGCTCCAATGTCACATCACCGCGCACGAGCAGAACGGAATCGTGAGTCGTAATATCCGTGACGAGCATCGCGGAGAAAGAAAGGCCGCGTGTTTTGCGGTATTCCTCAAGCGAGGCAAGCAAAGCTTCCTTCTTCTCGGGGTAGTGAGAGAAAGTCAGCTCTTCGATCTGTGCCAGGCTGAAGCGGATGCCGCATTCCTCGTATTCCTTGCAGTCGGCCTGGATCGCCTTGTCGGAAGTCATCGTGAGAAGCGGCGAGCCCACGGAGAAAATCTGCTCGGCCAGACGGGTAGGTTCGATTCCCGCCGCCGCGGAGAGCTTCTTCATGATCTCGACATCGGTATTTGTCGTCGTGGGCGATGTCAGATTCAACGTGTCGGAAATCAAACCCGCCATGAGGATTCCTGCGATGGAGGGCGAAAGCTCAAATCCATGCTGAAAGAAATTCGTTGCCACAATCGTGCACGTGGACCCGACGGGAACATTCATGAATAAAATCGGCGTATCCGTGGAAATCGATCCGAGACGGTGATGATCCACCACTTCCGCGATGGGAATCTCGCTCGCGCCATCCACCGCCTGCGAAAGTTCATTATGATCCACGAGAATCAACTGCCGTGGTACGGGCTTGATGAGATCGCTCTTGCTGAAAACGCCCAGCAAGGTTTTATCCGCGCCCAGGACGGGAAAGATATGATCGGAGAGCGACGCCACTTGCGCACGCGCGACGCGAAGGGGAAAATCCGGCGGAAAACTTTTGAATTCCGGTTCCAGCATGTGCCGTGCCTGCACAGCTCCGCGCGCAAGCAGTACAGTTGTCGCCGTATCGTGGGGGGAAATGATGAGAGGAATTTTCGCTTTCGTCGCCGCTGCCTGAATGGCGTCTTCCACAGGTAACTCCCCGGTGATGACGAGTGCGGCCACACCCTGTTCAATCGCCTGTAACTGAATATCGGGACGATCTCCCACAAGCAGAACAACGTTTTTAATGTCCTGACCCGCGAGACGGCGCGAAAAAGTATCAGCCCCCATTGCACCAACGATGAGAATATAATCCGCAGGATTCTGTGAAGGGGCTCCTGAGAGTATCTTGCCGTCGAAGGCTGCGGCGATCTCGCAAAGCGAAGCGGTGACGCGACGTGTATCCTGCAAAGCATTGCGCGGAGGAAACAGGTATCGGCAGACACGCAGCGCGGAGAGCAGGCCGATGCAGTGGTTGTTATCATCTGTCACCGGCAATTCGCGCAGGTTCTGCTCACTGATATGATTGATCGCCTGATAAACCGCAGCGGACGCGTGCGCGGTGACAATCTCCCGCAGCATAATGTCCTCTCCCTTTGGCGAGACGGTGCTGAAAAAAGCAGGTGGCTCTACGCCGAATTTCTGCAAAACAAACTCGATGCGTTCATTCGTGCTGCCCGCGCGCCCCGCAATAATGTCGTGACGCCCGAGCCGCCGCTTGAATTCGGCATAGCCCAGCGCCGAACAAATGGCGTCCATGTCCGGATTTTTATGGCCAATTACGATGGTCTGCATCGGCGACACCGTAGCGAAAACCACAGTGCCTGCCCATCGGAAAGACGCGAAAGCGTAGATAA
>JBDSIH010000433.1:0-1809 GCA_039918055.1 Chthoniobacterales bacterium | reverse complement strand
ATTTTTGGGAAGATCGTGGTGAATGATCCAGCGCACGTTCGGTTTGTTAATTCCCATGCCGAATGCAATGGTCGCGCAGATGATGCGCACTTCATCGCGCAGGAAGAGTTCCTGATTTTTCGTGCGTTCCTGCGGCGTGAGTCCTGCGTGGTAGGGCTTTGCCGAATAGCCGCGTGTGGAAAGCGATTCCGCCACACGCTCGGCAGCAGCGCGTGATGCGCAATAGATGATTCCGCTGTCATCACTGCGTCGTTGCACAAACTCGATGATCTGTTTCAGCGGCTGATCCTTCGGGATGACGCGATACGTGAGATTCGGGCGATTGAAGCTCGCGACGAAAACCGCAGGTTCGCGCAGATGCAGATGCTTGATGACATCGGCGCGCACACGTTCGGTTGCCGTCGCGGTAAGCGCCATAACGGGAACATCCGGGAGCAGATCCCGCAGCCGCGACATCTGGCGGTATTCCGGGCGGAAGTCGTGTCCCCATTCCGAAACGCAGTGTGCTTCATCAATCGCAATGGCAGTGACATTCCACGAGCGGAGATTTTCCTGCCAGTTATCCAGCATGAGGCGTTCCGGCGCGGCGTAGAGCAGGCGCCACTCGCCATTGTGCAATCCCCGCAGACGCGCGCGGGATTCCTTTTCGCCAAGGCTGGAATTCAGGAATGTCGCGGCAACACCGGCGGCCTGCATCTGATCCACCTGATCCTTCATGAGCGCGATCAGCGGAGAGACGACAATCGTCAGCCCTTCGCGATGGAGCGCGGGCAACTGGAAGCACAGGGACTTACCGCCGCCTGTGGGGAGCAATGCAAAGACGTCCTTTCCCGCAAGCGACGTCTCGATGATTTCCCGCTGAAGTGGGCGGAAAGCATCGTAGCCAAACGTGGCTTTTAAGGTGCGGAGAAGGTTGGGCACGGCGGGATAATACGGGGAGGGGAGGCACGATGACAAAGCTATCCTGCGGGAATTTTCACGGTATTTCCGGCGGGCTTCAAGTTCAGCCTTGTAAACTATTCCACCCTCACGAAACATGCCCAAAGTCAGATGGAACACGCTAAAATATACTTCGTCATTTTCCTCGGTGGAGGGCTGGGTTCCATGCTGCGATTCTTTATCTCCGTCTGGATCGGGGAGCGCTATGGCGAATCGTTTCCATGGGGAACGATCATCGTCAATATCGCCGGTTGTTTCCTGATCGG
The DNA here is from genome assembly GCA_039918055.1 of Chthoniobacterales bacterium. Taxonomy (GTDB): domain Bacteria; phylum Verrucomicrobiota; class Verrucomicrobiia; order Chthoniobacterales; family JBDTJR01; genus JBDTJR01. The sequence goes on along the minus strand of JBDSIH010000433.1, from coordinate 604 downwards.
CGTGCTTGCCGCGCTTTTTGACGTGGAGGGACGCTTCATCGTAAGTCCCATAGTTCGTCTTTTTCTGATGATCGGCTTCCTGGGCGGCTTTACGACCTTTTCCTCCTTCAGTCTCCAGACTCTGAAGCTCGCGCAGGATGGGCAGTGGCTTGGCGCGGCGGCAAATTGCGCGATCTCTCTCGTATGCTGTATCGTGGGAGTCTGGGCCGGATTTTCAGCGGGTCATTCAATCAACCAGTAAAGATAACTAAAGGCAACCTATGGAAGTTTCACAAAAAGTAAAACGCATCAGAATCTACATCGGTGAAGCGGACCGTTTCGAGCACAAGCCGCTCTATGAAGCCATCGTTCTGGAAGCGAAAAAATTCGGCGTCGCCGGAGCCACGGTCTTTCGCGCGCCAATGGGCTTTGGAAAAACAAGCGAACTCCACACGGCAAAAATCCTTCAACTCTCGATGGATCTGCCTTTTATCATCGAGCTGGTGGATGAGGAGGCGAAGTTGAGAAGTTTTCTCGAAGTCCTTGAGCCGATGATGGCGGGCGGGCTCATCACCATGGAAGACGTGGAAATTCTCCACCACCAGGGTGTGGACAAGAAGTAGCT
>JBDSIH010000432.1:0-1670 GCA_039918055.1 Chthoniobacterales bacterium | reverse complement strand
CGGCCCGGCCCGCAGCTTCGCGATGAACCCCGCCGCATATAATCCCTATTACCATTTTGAACTCGCAATCGAAGCCGGGTGCAATGCCTATGCGGCTCCCCTCGGTTTCCTTCAGGCAGGAGCCCGCCATTTCGCAGGCGACCTTCCCCTCATTCTGAAAGTAAACAATCACGACGTTCTCAATGATGAGAAGGACCCTATCTCTGCGAGAACTTCCTGCGTGGAAGATGCGCTCCGCCTCGGTTGTGTAGCCGTGGGATTCACCATCTACCCCGGATCAGAACACCGCATTGAAATGTATGAACAGTTGCAGGAATACGTACAGCACGCCAAGGATAACGGACTTGCCGTCGTCGTCTGGTCGTATCCTCGCGGCTCCTCACTCAGCAAGGATGGTGAAACGGCCATGGATGTCTGCGGTTATGCCGCCCAGATCGCAGCGCAGATCGGCGCGGATATCGTCAAAATCAAACTTCCTACCGCGCACCTCGAACAGGATGCGGCCCGTAAGGTTTACGAAGACAATAAAGTGCCGATCTCGACGATTGCAGAGCGCGTTAAACATGCGGTGCAGTGCACGTTCGACGGGCATCGCATCGTTATCTTCTCCGGCGGTCCCGCCGAGAGTGACGCGAAAATCCTCGAAGAAATCCGTGGCATTCGCGACGGCGGTGGATTTGGTTCCATCATCGGACGCAATTCCTTCCAGCGGAAAAAAGCAGACTCCCTGAAGTTGCTCGGCAACATCATGGATATCTACGCAGGCAAAGCTTAAGAAACGGTGGAGCCACTTCGTATCGGCATTGTGGGCGCTGGCGGAATCGTCCGCGAGCGTCACCTACCCGGTCTTCAGCCACTGGGTGCGGTGGAAGTGCGCGCTGTCGCAAATTCCACCATCGATAGCGCCCTGCGCTTCTGTAAGGCCAATGTACCGGCTGCCGAAGCGGTGGCGGATTGGCACGACCTGGTAAAACGCGACGATATCGACATCGTCTGGATCGGCGCTACGCCACAGCTTCACGCTCCGGTGACTCTTGCCGCGCTGACTGCGGGAAAACATGTTTTTACCCAGGCACGGATGGCGACCAATCTCGAAGAAGCACGCACGATGCTTGCGGCTGCGAAAGCGCGTCCAGATCTGGTAACGATGATTTGTCCCGCGCCACACGGATTACGCAGCGGGGCTTATTTCAAAAAACTGCTGGATGAAGAAACCATCGGCAGCGTGCGAATGGTTCGTCTGCAAAGCCTGAACGGCACTTTTCTTGATCCCCGGTTACCTGCGCACTGGCGGCAGCGCAAAGAGATCAGCGGACTCAATATCATGACGCTCGGCATTCACATTGAAGTGCTCCAACGCTGGTTTGGCGGCATCGCAAGTGTGCAGGCGGAAGGCAAAGCCTTTGTCACCCTGCGGAATGACTATCGCGTGGAAGTTCCGGATATTTTGAATGTCCTCGCTGAATTTGAAAATGGCGCACAGGGTATTCTGGAATTCAGTTCCGTGCATTCGGGTGATCCCGTCGAAGCCATGGAAGTCATCGGCTCGAAAGGAATTCTGCGCTACGATTACGCGAAGGATTCCATCGAGCTGCAGCGCAAAGGCGATCCTAAGTGGCAAGTTCTGGAATCTCCAAAAGAATTGCTTCGCGACTGGCAGGTGGAGAAGG
>JBDSIH010000431.1:0-2478 GCA_039918055.1 Chthoniobacterales bacterium | reverse complement strand
ATTGTTTACACTCCTCTCCACGGAACCGGTGCGGTCATTATCAAACCCATGCTGCAGCGTCTGGGCTTCCAGTGCTTCACTGTTCCCGAGCAGGAAGTTCCCGACAGCCGTTTTCCGACGGTAAAGTCTCCCAACCCCGAATATCCTGAGGCGCTTTCCATGGGAATTGCGCTGGCGGAAAAGGAAAATGCTGACCTTGTAATGGCGACCGATCCTGACGATGACCGCATGGGAATTGCCGCTCGTAACGCAAAGGGTGAAATGCAATTGCTGACTGGAAACCAGATCGGCTCGCTCATGGCCTGGTATCGCATTCATCGCTATTTTGAACTCGGAGTTCTCAATGAAAAGAACCGCGGTCACGGGGTCATTATAAAAACCTTTGTGACGACAGACTTGCAGAAAGCCATCGCGGAAAAATTCGGCCTTCACTGTGTGGAGACTCTCACCGGTTTTAAATACATCGGCGAAAAACTCGGGAAGTATGAACGCCAGATTCCCGAAAACCTTCGTAAGCAATATACTCAACTTTCCGAAGCCGAGACGCGCACCCTGCGCCTGGAGCATTCGTTCTTCTATGTTTTCGGCGGAGAAGAAAGCTACGGCTATAGCGGTTCCGATTTCGTGCGCGACAAAGATGGCAACAGCGCGGTCGTGATGTTTGCCGAAGTGGCGGCCTATGCAAAGTCGCTCGATAAGACGCTGCCGGAATTGCTGGATGAAATTTATACCGAGTTCGGCTTTTTCCTGGAGCGCAGCGAATCCCTGACGTACGACGGCGCGGAAGGTGCAGCGAAAATTAAAAAACTCGTAGACTCCTACGCTACCAATCCGCCAAAAGCCATTGACGGCGCTTCTGTTAAAAAAGTCCGTAATTTTGCCATTGATGATATTCATGACAGCGAAGGCGATCTCATTCCAAAGGAAGCCATGCTGATTCTGGATATTGAGGGCAGCCTTCGCGTGGCAGTTCGCCCGTCGGGCACCGAGCCGAAAATCAAATACTACTTCTTTGCTTCCGAAACTCCGCAAGCAGGTGAAAATCTCAGCACCGTGAAAATGCGGGTGGCAGATCGCCTTGAAAGCTTGTGGCAGTGGCTGAAAGCCGACGTGGATACGCGACTGGCTGGTTAGTTCTGAACGGTACGAAGCTGCACCTCGCCAATATTCAGACCGAGATTGCGTTCGGCAACGCGGAAGAATCCTTCTGTCGCATCTGTAAACGCGACCTGAAGATTTCCATGCTGGCTGGCTGACGCAGCAGTCGTATTTTGCGCGAGTAGTTCCCGCACCGCGATGGCGCAGTTCTCCGCAGAGTCCACGAGCGTGATCGCATTACCCGCAACACGCTGGATCGCTTCCTTGAGAAGCGGATAATGCGTGCAGCCGAGAACCAGTGTATCAATGCCCTCGCGAATAAGAGGCTCAAGATAGCGCTGAAGAAACTGATCGGTCAGCGCATCCTCCAGAAGTGATTCCTCGATCAGCGGAACCAGCAGCGGACAGGGCCGCCTGATGACCTTGATATCCGGATTGCATTCATGGATGGCCCGCTCATAAGCGCCGCTCGCAATGGTCGCCCGGGTGCCGATGACGCCCACGATTCCATTTTTGGTAGCGCGGACTGCCGCCTGTGCACCGGGAGTGATCACGCCCAGGACAGGAACCTTGAGCCTCTCCTTCAACCGCGGCAACCCCAGCGCGGAAGCCGTATTGCACGCCACCACGATAACCTTGGCCTGCTCAGCAAGAAGAAGATCGCTAATCTCGATGCTGTAACGCTCAATCGTTTCCCCACTCTTTCCGCCGTAGGGAACTCGCGCGGTATCTCCGAGATAAAAAATATTTTCAGATGGTAATAAATTCCGGATTGCCGATACCACGGTCAATCCTCCCACACCGGAATCAAAAACACCGATGGGTTGGGACGAGGGATTAGTGTTTTGCGGGGGCACTGGAAGACTCCTGAAGATTAACTTTTGCCACGGCTTCATCAATCGATGTTTTTTCACCGATTTTCTGCACGGGTGTTGGTGTAGGCGCTGCGGCAGCCAGAGCCGGGTTTTTTACACCTATATCGGCAGCGGAAACAACAAGTGAAGGCGTCATGTTTGTATTATCATGTGCCACCATGTGCTTGTAGTATCCGACGGCTTCCACAATCGACTGCGCCATGCGCTGACGATATTCCGGCGTGGCGATATTCCTCCCATCGTTGGGGTTATCCACAAATCCGCCTTCGAGCAAAACTCCGGGAATGGTGATATTTTTAATAACGACAAATCGTGCGCGTTTAATGCCCCGATCATATAAGTGCAGATTCCGCAACATGGCGGAGTGCATCAGCGTCGCCAGCGTGATATTTTCAGGATCGCGGACATTTCCGGTATGTTCGCGCAGATCATTGAAACTAACGCGTTCTTCATCCATCGAAGGCACACCGCGCGGGGCAAGTGCGTAGGTTTCGATTCCATTCCC
>JBDSIH010000430.1:0-3856 GCA_039918055.1 Chthoniobacterales bacterium | reverse complement strand
GAGGAAATCCTGGAGGATCTCAATAGCCGCTTTCTGGGGCCTGTGCTGGTGGCGGCAGTAATCGGGGCAGGGGTAGTCCATACACTGATCGGTCCCGACCCGGCATTTCATCTTCCGTATATTAGTGATCCCACATGGCGCTCCTACCTGCTCATGCCGGTTGTCGCCGTACTGTCAGCACTTATCGGCGTGGCCTTCCAAAAAGGTTCGCTGGGGCTTCGTCTGAAAATGCGGACATCGTTATTTCCGAAAGCGGTGCATCCCGTTTTGGGAGCCGCAGTGACGTGGCTTTTGGGGATGTCCGTTTTTATGATCTGCGGAAAACTAGGGACTTTCGGAATCGGTTACGGAGACCTTTCCGATGCGCTGAATGAAAAGCTCGCATGGCAGGTGGCAGGGCTTCTTTTGTTTGCAAAATGGTTTTCGACGGTAGCGTGCTACGGCTCGGGAGGTTGCGGTGGAATATTTTCGCCCTGTCTTTTCTTCGGAGCGATGTGTGGAGCCGCCATATCAGGAATCTCCCTGCCGTTTTTAGGCATGACGGATTCCGACCGTGTCCTGCTAACTGTGGTGGGCATGAGCGCATGCCTGGGCGCCGTAGTGCAGGCGCCGGTGACTTCGATCCTAATTATTTTTGAGATGACGCATCAGTTTTCCTTGCTGCCTGGGCTTATCATTGCGGCCCTCGTCAGCCAGCTTGTAGCGCGCAGGCTGCTGAAAGAAAATTTCTATATGAAGATTTTGACCGATGACGGGCATGAGATGGAGCATGTGGTGCCGCCGCGCGATCTTCGGAGCTGGCAAAATCTTCCCGTGTCTGCCGTGGCGCAGTTCGCGCCCGTGACGGTGGAAATTACGGATATACAGGCCTTTCATTCCGTACTGGAGGCGCATAGCTATGAGCGTTTTCCTGCGATGCAAAACGGGCAGTTTGTCGGCATTGTTCGCCGTGAGGAAATAGAAGCGGGCATACGGGAGGACCGGCTTTTGAAACCGGAGCCATGCCCCAGCCTGCTTCCCGGCGAAACCATCCGTAAGGCCGAGCATCTGCTGATAGAATCCGGAATGGGAATGGTCATCATCGCCGACCAGCCCCAGGGCAAGCCGCTGGCAGTACTGACCCTCCATGATCTCCTGCGCGCGCAAATGGCGGTGGCAGAACGCGAGTAGCGTTATCTATCCGCCGCTTTCATTAATAATAATACGATTATTATTTTTCGCCTCGTACGTCAAAGAGGTGAAGCCCGTTGGCCGAAACCACAAAGAAACAATACGACCGCATGATCGAAATCGGCTTCGGCGAACTCACCTTCCCGACCGCAAAGGCGCGTAAGAAATTGTTATCCTAAGATTGCAGGGGCCTGATTCGAAAGGATCAGGCCCTTTTCTTATGAAAAAGCAGACATTCACAGATTTCAGTATTTTCAAAATTCGTGATTCTCCACTGACTCTCAATTTTTCAAATAACAAGTTTTGATCTCTCTCATGCCAAGACGTGGCTTCTTACTTTTTCTATTAAAAGACTATCTGGGCATCATTTTTCGATGATATTTAAGAACCATAGGATATAAGTGAAGATACGACTACCTTTGTGTACCATTCAACTTTATGAATTCTTATGATTTAAAGCAATTTATTGAAGAGCTTTTAATTCCTGATCTTCAAAAGATGGTTGACCATGAGTTGCATTACTATGCTTTTTCTATAATTTGTCAGGCCATTGAGGTTCTTGGTGGTGTTTATGATCAAGAAGATATCGATGAGTACGGTGCATCAAAAACGCGTTTCGACAACGCAATCGATAAGCTTTTTTCTGACAAACGATACAGAGAAAAGAAACATTTATTTTATACATATTTACGAGGGCCATTAATTCATCAGTTGCGTCCTGGCGAAGGAATTTATTTAGCCTCGGTAAAAAAGGATAAAATTAAGCCAGAGAATCATTTGAACAGACATGATGAATCAGGATGCATAATACTTGTAATCGAAGTTTTCTTTTCAAATTTCATCGGGGCTTTTAATAAATTTAAAACGGAATTAAACCAAAAAAAAGATTTGGATAAATCCAAAGTTGAACGACCCTTTATTTATGTTAGTAATATCTCACCTCCCCATCCAACTAACTGGTGGGATAAAGAAACAAAAAGCGTCCTTACGGTTACTCCCTCAATTACGGGTCGAGCCTATTAATTCGGTGGATGTTTATGCGAATATGAAGTTTCGCGCTCGTCGCGTTTGCTTCAGTAATCTCCCGTCAGAACTTCGACTATGCTTGATCGGGAAATCTTAACGTCTTGAAGTTACGATTATATTTAGGACCAATGCAAAACTCAGAGTTATCAAACTCAGGCTCAATCATCGATGTAGCGATAATGATCTGATGTCGAATTTCACTATTCTTTGATAGTCTAACGACTATTTTCTGAAAGTTTTTGCTTCGAATTTCCTCCATTCCCTTGTCCTCGATATTGTCATTAATAATAAATTTCGGATATCGAAAGAATGGAACCTCCAAGGAGGCAAAAAATATTGCAAAATGGATTGCGCCCTTTAGATAGGCCATTGAGCTAGCGGAAAAATTGCTTCGCCCATCTACCAAACAAAAGTTTCTAACAAAATCGATTACTACGTTCTGAGCCACCTCAAACTCCTTTTCTCGATCTAAATCATTTTTCAAAAACTCCAAAGCATATCTATTAATTGCCTCTACTACCGTTTGTCTGCGAGCTTCTTGGCGACGACCACCATCTTTTATACTTGCCTCTAAATCTAGAATATCCTTCTTCAACTGCTTAATGGAATTTCCAATTTCCGCGAGCCTAGATGCCAGCTTCAACTGATTGTGAAGTCCGGACAGTTGCGCCTCCAATTTTCCGCGTTGAAAAAACAACGCATCTATTACTACATCACGACTTGGACGAGTGACATTTACTAAGTCATCGAAATTGCGTTGTAGAGCATCGACTTCTGTCTTAAGTTGAGTTCGTCGGCGAGTGGCTTTAATTTGTTCATCCTTTTTTCTTTCCAGTAACTGCATCGATTCATCGATTTGTGCCGACAATTCGTTCTGAATTTTAAGAAGTGTATTTTTGCGTCCCTTTTCAGATGCAGGCTGCTTACACAAATGACAATGTCCGGCTACAGAATGAGCCGTCAAAGGTTGAAGACACTCAGGGCAAAGTTGTAATGCTAAATGTCCAAGAACCTCTTCAGCTTTCACTGATTCCTGCAGAGCAGATAAACGGCTTTGTAAATTTGAAATAAAGGATATCGAATCTTCAATTTCACGATCCAAAAACGTAGCTTTCCTAGCCTCTTCGGAAAAAATCGTTTTTTTATTTGCCAGCGCAGCTTGCGCGCTAGTTATTGTCTCACTTGGAGAACCAGATTCAGCTTTCACTTCAACGGAGGGATTGGCCAATTTGTATTGAACCATTGCTAATTCACGTTGAATCGTTCCGATCGCCTCTGGAGTTTTTTCCAATTCCTCTAGTTGTCCGGTTTCCTTGAGTGCATTTTCTAAACTCGCAAATTCTATTTTTTGGGAGTCGAGTCGCTGCTGTGTCGACCTTAAAGATAGTTGATCAGAATATAATTTATCGTCGAAAATTCCAAAAAGCATTTCCGCGACAGTGGTTCTTGTCAAGGGTGGATCAAATTGTTCATCGCGAAATACAGATTGAACATTGGAAAGCTGATCAACACACATCAAACGAAGAATCTGATGCATGGTTATATTGCTTCCCTTATCACCTGGCACCTCTGGTAGACCAAGTAGTTCGAACAGAACTTGCGAGAAACTCTTCTTTCCTGCTGTTCGTGAAAATGAGTACGCCTGCCACTCAGAAAAAGG
>JBDSIH010000429.1:0-5274 GCA_039918055.1 Chthoniobacterales bacterium | reverse complement strand
CCAGATGCCCGAAAAAGTCTTCCGTCGCCAGATGGAGGAGCTTGGCGCGGCAGGTTTCCAAACCGCATCCCTGAATGAATGGCAATCTGTCGCCACGCCGGACAGCAACCGCGTCATCATTACTTTCGACGATGGCTCGCGAGGCGTACTCAAAACCGCCGCGCAGCATCTCGCCACACAGGGCTTCAAGGCCATCCAGTATATCGTGGCCGACCACATCGGCGGTGTGAACCAATGGGACATCAATACCGGCGAAGCTCCCGACGCACTCATGAATATGGACGAAATTCGGGAATGGCTGGCCCTCGGCCATGAAATCGGCTCGCATACTCTGAGCCATCCCAAGCTTGCCAAAATCCCCCCAGCCCAGGCGCGGGAGGAAATCTTCTCCAGTAAAAAGACACTGGAAGACCTGTTTGGCATCCCGATCCGGCATTTCTGCTATCCGTATGGAAACTATAATGCCGCCGCCCGTGACCTCGCAGGCGAGGCCGGGTATGAAACGGCGGTAACGCTCAAACCAGGGATCAATCACCCCGACACGCCAGGTTTAGAGCTTTTACGGGTAGGTGCCCGCCATGCCACGAGAAACTTTCGTGCAGTCATGGGGCGTTTGCTGGGTTTTGCGCCGAAATAACCCTCTTTTTTGGCTATTTTTCGCTATGCGCGAAGGAGAAGCCCGACTTTACTATGTCGGGTTTTACGAGGCGCACCAAATGGCAGATTCGCCTGTGCTTTTCGTAATCCGAATTTTTAAAAATGGCTGAGATCAAAAAAGAAAAACCGCCGTTCTGGCAGGTCGTAAAAGCGGGGTGGACTCCGTATTTGAGCATGCTCAAATACATCCGACCCTACAAAAAGCGGTTCATTATCGGAATCCTGTGCGGAATCGGGTTCGCCGCCCTGAATGCTATTTTGCCATTGATCATCTATTTTGTCGCCAGTCAGGTCTTCGGCGTGGATGGCGGAAAGGGCAAAACCTTTACGCCCCCAACCTGGTTGCCGCATTTTGTAACTTCCCTGATTGATCAGATAAACAGCTCGTCATGGACACACCTCCATCCCGGCCTTTCAGGCGTATTGGTCGCGTGCGTTATCGTGCCGCTGGTCATGTTGCTTCGAAGCACTTTTTCCTACCTGAATTCCTATTTCATGGGGTGGGTCAGCCTGAAAATGCTGCGGGATCTTCGCCTCGACCTCTTTGCCCATATTATCGACCAGTCGCTGGATTTCTTTAATAAAGCCAAAGTAGGAAAGCTGATTTCCCGTATCGCGAATGATACCCGGGTCGCTCAGGACTCTTTTCTCAATATCATTTCGGATGCCTTTCAGAACCCCATCGCCCTTGTTCTGGGAATTCTTGTTCTCTTCAAGCTGGACTGGAAGTTCTGTCTCGTGACCCTCGCGCTCTTTCCTATCTGCATTGTGCCCGTGGCCATTTTCGGACGGAAAGTGCGTAAGGAAGGCCGCGCGGAAAACGATCAGCAGGCAACGTTATCTGTCATTCTGCTGGAAACACTGGCCGGGATTCGCGTTGTAAAGTCCTTTGCGCGTGAACCTTACCAGGTCGAGCAGTATGAAAAGCTAAGCGATCAGCAGTTCCGCACCAGTGTCCGCGTTCGTAGAAACATGGATATTGTGACGCCTCTGATTGAGACGGTATCGGCCTTCGGAATCGCGCTTGCGTTGCTCTACATCTATTTCTACCACATCGAAATCGGGAAGATCATTGCCCTGCTTGGAGGCACCTTTCTTCTATACGAGCCCTTCAAGAAGATAACCCGCATCCATCTACAGATTCAAAAAGCGATGTCGGCCTCGATCAGCCTTTACGAACTTTTGCAGACGAAGCCCACCATTCACGACGGGCCAAATGCAGTCGAAGTAACATCTTCCAAGGGGCAGCTAGAACTGGAAGATGTCTGCTTCACTTACGGAGAAGGGAAGCTTGCGGTAAACAACATCAATCTCCACATCGAATCTGGAAAGCAGTACGCGCTCGTCGGTTCCAGTGGGGCGGGCAAAAGCACCATTCTTTCTCTCCTGCTTCGCTTCTACGATCCCGAAAGTGGAAACATCCGTCTTGATGGACGCGACATTCGCGACATCAAACAGAATTCCCTTCGCGACCTTATCGGCATCGTCACACAGGAAACCTTTCTCTTCCACGATACCATATACGAAAATATCCGGTATGGACGTCTCGATGCCACCGAGGCAGAAGTCATCGCGGCCGCGAAGCTCGCGTATGCCGATGATTTCATCGTCGCTAAACCCGACGGCTATCACACGATCGTTGGAGATAAGGGCAATATGCTTTCCGGCGGACAGCAGCAGCGCCTCGCCATCGCCCGCGCTCTTCTGAAAAACGCACCAATTCTTCTTCTCGATGAAGCAACATCCGCACTGGATTCCGAGTCGGAAAAAATGATCCAGTCCGCGCTTGAGCGCCTCGCCGAGGGCAAGACGGTCATCGCGATTGCGCACCGCCTTTCTACCGTGCTCAAGTCCGACCAGATTGTGGTCATGGATCACGGCCGCATTGTAGAAACCGGCACGCATCGTGAACTTCTTGAAAAATCTCCGCTTTATAAAAAGCTCTACGAACTTCAGTTTTTAAATCACGACGAACTTGCTCTTTCTGAATCTCCTTCCTTAGACGCATGAAAATAACCCGCGCATTAATATCCGTATCGGACAAAACGGGCCTCGTTGAATTTGCCAGATTTCTGGTGGATTCCGGTGTCCAGATTCTCTCTACCGGCGGCACTTCAAAAACACTCCAGGCCGAAGGCATCCCGGTAACCGAGCTTTCCCAGCACACCGGCTCGCCGGAAATTCTCGATGGACGCGTCAAAACGCTGCACCCGAAAGTGCATGGCGGATTGCTCTACGTGCGCGGGAATGCAAAGCATGAGAAGGAAGCGAAAGCGAATGACATCGACCCCATCGATCTCGTCGTCGTAAATCTCTATCCCTTCGTTCAGACCATCGCAAAGGAAGGCGTCACACTTGAGGAGGCGATTGAAAATATCGATATCGGCGGCCCATCCATGATTCGCAGCGCGGCGAAAAACTATCAGCACGTAGCAGTGGTGACTGATCCCTCGGATTACGCAGCCGTCATGGAAGACATGAAGGAAGAGAACGGCGGCACGAGCCTCAAGCTGCGCGAGCGTCTCGGCATCAAGGCATTTTCCACCACAGCGGCTTACGATACGGCGATTACGAATTATCTGAACCGTGAGCAAACCACGACGGGTACCTTCTCGATCACGCTGCCGCTCAGCCAGAGACTCCGTTACGGCGAAAATCCGCACCAGACCGCAGAGCTTTACGGTAGCTTCGCGGATTTTTACGACAAGATCCACGGTAAGGAACTTTCGTTTAATAACATTCTCGATATCAACGCAGCCACGGAGCTCATCGCCGAATTCAATAAACCGACGATTGCTATCCTGAAGCATACAAACCCCTGCGGCGTGGGAAGCGATCCCGATCTGCGCGAAGCGTGGATGAAGGCGTTTGCAACCGATAAGCAGGCTCCGTTTGGTGGCATCATCATTTGTAACCAGTCGATCAATATGGAACTCGCCAGGGCGATCAGTGAAATTTTCAGCGAAGTCATTATCGCACCTGACTTTGATCAGGACGCGCGTTCGCTTCTTCAGAAGAAGAAAAACCTGCGCCTGATGAAAATTTTAAAACTGCCCTGCGGCCCCCGTCAGGATATTCGCTCTGTTGCGGGCGGCGTTCTCGTTCAGGATAAAGACACAGCGGAAGTCGAAGAACTGGAGCACAAGGTTGTTTCCTCACGTCCTCCAAACAGGGATGAAACCGAAGCCATGGAGTTCGGCTGGAAAATCGTCAAACATGTAAAATCCAATGCGATTGTCTACGCCTCCAAAGATCGCACGCTTGGAATTGGCGCAGGCCAGATGTCCCGCGTGGACTCCTCTCGCATTGCGGTTTGGAAAGCAAAGGAAGCCGGCCTCTCCCTTAAGGGAAGTGCTGTTTGCAGCGATGCCTTTTTTCCATTTGCGGATGGTTTGATTGCCGCGGCGGAAGCCGGGGCGACCGCCGCCATTCAGCCCGGCGGATCGATTCGCGACGAAGAAGTGATCGCCGCCGCAAATGAACGCGGTATTTCAATGGTGTTCACCGGCGTCCGTCACTTCCGACATTAATCAAACGTTAATATGCTGCATCTCGGAGTTAATATCGACCATGTCGCCACATTGCGGCAGGCGCGTTATCGCGAGACGCCCGATTCGCCAAATGCGGAGCCTGACCCCGTAGAAGCGGCGCTCGCGGCAGAACGCGCGGGCGCACATGGCATTACCGTGCATCTGCGTGCGGATCGTCGCCATATTCAGGATCGTGATCTCTGGCGCATAAAGGAAAAAATCCGCAGCAAGCTCAATCTGGAAATGGGTAATAGTGGCGAGATTCTGGAAATCGCCCTGCAGCTGAATCCCGAGGACGTATGCCTGGTACCGGAGAACCGTCAGGAAGTGACGACCGAAGGGGGATTGGATTGCGCCGGACAAATTAAGACCCTGCACCCTACCATTCAGAAACTTCAGTCCTCTGGAATCCGTGTAAGCCTTTTCATTGATCCGGACCCTGCGCAAATTGACGCCGCCGCGAAAATGGGCACGGAATTCATCGAACTGCACACCGGTGCGTATGCGAATCATTTCGAAGAGAAGCGGGATAAGGAATTGCAACGCCTGATTGATGGCGCAAACCAGGCCGCGGCGCTTGGCCTGAAAGTCAACGCAGGCCATGGGCTGAATTGTGCCAATATCGGACCCATTTTAAAAATTCCTCACTTGTTTGAACTGAATATCGGCCACTCTATTATTTCCCGCGCGCTTACCGTAGGAATGGAAGTCGCTGTTACGGAAATGCTCGCGCTCCTAAATTCGCCAAACTCATGAAACGCGTCCTGATTGTCACTGCAAGTTTCGGCGAAGGCCACAATACGGCGGCGAAAAATATCCGCGATGCCATCGTTTCCGAAAATCCTGACTGCGATGTGCGTATCAGTGATTTATATGCGGTGACAAATCCCCGGCTAAACCGCGTGATGTGCGCAGGATATCGCGTTGCCATTAACCGCGCGACGCATCTCTGGCATGTCGTTTTCAAACTTTTTGACCAGCCCGGCGCGATTGAAAAAACATTACCTCTCGTCGCCAAGATGCGCGACGCCTTCGGGCGTCTCGCCGAGGAGTTCAAGCCGCACCTCGTCGTCTCCACATATCCGAT
>JBDSIH010000428.1:0-3656 GCA_039918055.1 Chthoniobacterales bacterium | reverse complement strand
CGAGAAGCTTCTCGCCATGGAAGAAGACCTGAAGAAAAAGGTCATTGGCCAGGACGAAGCCGTTTCCGCCATCAGCAAGGCTCTCCGTCGTTCGCGCGCGGATCTGAAAGATCCCAAGCGGCCGATCGGTTCCTTTATCTTTCTTGGACCTACGGGTGTTGGTAAGACATTCCTTGCCCGCACGCTTGCCGAATTCATGTTTGGCGATGCAGAAGCGCTCATCCAGATCGACATGTCCGAGTACATGGAGAAATTCACCGCCTCGCGCCTCATCGGCTCGCCTCCGGGCTATGTCGGTTACGAGGAAGGTGGCCAGCTTTCCGAAGCCGTTCGTCGCCGTCCGTATTCCGTTGTTCTTTTCGACGAAATTGAAAAAGGCCATCCCGATGTGATGCATCTTCTTCTCCAGATTCTGGAAGAAGGTAAAATCACTGACAGCCTTGGCCGTAAGATCGATTTCCGCAATACGATCATCATCATGACTTCGAATGTCGGCGCAGAGCTGATCAAGAAGCAGACTACGCTTGGATTCGGTGCCTCACGGGCAGCGGATGACAATTACGATGTCATGAAGGAAAAAATCCTTGAGGAAACAAAGCGGGTCTTTAAGCCCGAGTTTATCAATCGTCTTGATGACCTCATTGTTTTCCACACGCTCACGAAGGAAAACCTTATGAAGATCGTGGATCTCGAAGTGGCGAAAGTCACCGGTCGGATTCGCGCCAAGGATATCCACATCACGCTCGACGAAGGCGCTCACGAGTTTCTCATCGAGAAGGGTTACGATCCGACTTACGGTGCGCGCCCAATGCGCCGCGCTGTGGAGAGATTCCTGGAAGATCCGATGGCGGAAGAACTCCTGCGCGGTCACATCAAGCCCGGCGACAAGGTTCTTGTGAAACCCGATGGCGATAAACTTCTGTTTACCGTCACGGAATCCAAGCCTCACGTCGAAGAGGCTGCTGGCAGTAAGGGAACGAAGTAGGATTTCCTACTTCGTCTGATCCATCCAGATCGCCTGACGGGTGATCGGGAATCGACGTTGTCCAAAATCCTTCCAGCCTGCATCCACGGCAAGGCTGTGCATTTCCTCATGGGAAAATGCGCGCGCGATGGAGAGTCGCCCGTCGTGTTTTGTCATCGGCTGACGAAACACCGTTGCGGTAATAAACCAGATTCCAAATTTCGCAAATGGCGTACGGCAAAGATCGGCGACGAGAACATGTTTTTTGGAAAGTTCCCGGCAGCGTTCCAATACCTGCACGGCATCGCTGTCAGAAAAATGATGCAGCGCGAGCGAACAGATCACGATATCCCACTGCCCGCCGGGAGAAAAGTTTCGCGCGTCGGCCTGGTGATGGCAAATTTCCGGGAATTGCGCGTTGAGCTTCTTTGCGATTTCCAGCGTTGAGGGGTGAAAATCCACGGCATCAATCTCCACAGTGATATTGCGCGCACGGCACCAGCGGATGATATAGCGCGGGATATCTCCCGAACCGGTGGCAAGATCGAGAATGCGGACATTGCTTCCGGGTTTCAGCCACCGCTGCAGGAAATAGAGAATGAGACGGTAACTTCCGAACCAGCTATTCAGCTTCCGCAGATTATCGAGATCCTCCTCCAGCTCCGCCGAGACGGGCTGGGGCAGATCCATCTGCTCGGGTAGTTCGGAATCAAACTTTCTGGACACGGGGTAGAAGCGCCAGAAGCGCGAGCATTCTTCCAGTCCGTCCCTTTTCGAGACGGTAGGAATAGTAGCGGTCAGGGTTGGACGCCGTGCAGACTTCATCGTCGTAAACTTCCAACACGCCTTCGGCATGTGCCTGTGCGACAATTTCTGCCGCGAAATCAATTTCGTAATGCGGCGGGCGTATACACGGGGCGATCTGGATAATCAGATCACGTGGGGTGCATCCATACTCGGCTTCCATACGCTGGATCGCTGCGGGCACGATTCCCAGCTCCGTACCTTTTTTCCCGGAGTGCACGAGGGCGATGGCACGCGATGATTTATCGATCAGGTAAACCGCCGCACAATCTGCGACATAAATTCCGAGGCAAATATTCGGCTGGTTCGTCATCAGCCCGTCCGCGCCGGAAAAGACCTTGTCTTCCAGCGTGGCATGGACGGTTGCGATTTCACACCCATGAACTTGTTCGGCCGTGATGAAGGGCATGCCGGAAAATCCCAGTGTCTTCCGTAGCGCATCGTGATTTTGTTTAAGCCGCGAGAGCGCTTCTTCGCGATCCGCGTCGACATTCACGTCCGGACATTTTGCAATAAACGCGGCGCGGCAGGCAGCGTGCCCTTCAAGAATGGGAAAGTGATCTGTGAAACAGGATTCGCTCACTGCGATTTCTGCGAGTTTTTCTTTGGAGCCGGGGAGGAGGAAGCATTCGCAATCTCTTTCATGCGGTCCGGATCAAGAGGATCGCTGGCCTGCATTTTGCGGGGAAGCTTGTTCAGCTTGCGGTTCACATTCGTGATCTTCTCAAACTGCCGTTTTTCGGCTTTGGACATCGGATCGTTGAACATGTCGTCATACTGCGTATCCAGCGAGAGTGCCTGCTCATATTGTGCGTAGGCGGTGATGTAGTTGTAGCGCGCCTGGAGTTCCGTCGTCTGCGCCTGCAGTAACTGGACTTGTGCGTTCAAGACATCGAGCTGTGTGCCCGCGCCTGCATCGAGACGTTCGCGAGAGAGGCGAAGCGCTTCCGCAGCCTGCGTGACGCTGGCTACCTGACTGTCGATGGTTTCTTTCGCATTCTGTAAATTTGAAACGGCTTCCTGCACATTGAGGACAACCTGGCGCACGGAATCGTCATAGGTGTTTTTGACCTGCATCAGGAGGGCTTTCGCCGACTTGACCTTACCGTAGGTAAGGCCGCCATCGAAAACATTCCATGATCCCTGAAGTCCCCAGAACCAGCCCTGCACAGTATTCGTTAAGCTGCTGGAGTTTATATTATTTTCAACCTCGTAACCACTCACCGCCGATGCGGTGGGGAGGTAGCCCGCGAGTGCGGCACTGACATTTGCGGCCTGTGCCAGAATGTTTTCACGCTGCGCCTTGAGGAAAGGGCTGCGGATAATCGCAAGGATAATGGAACTATCGAGACTGACTTTGCGCTGCTTGTAGTCGAGATTTCCAACGACATTGAATGGCACCTGGCCGAGGTTGGAACGGGTGTAGTTATAACCTATCAGTTTGATGAGCTGGTATTGGGAGATACGGTAATTATTCTGCGCACTGATGAGGGGCGGCTTCGCGTTTGCGAGGGCGACTTCCGCCTGCAGGACATTAAAACGGGGCACGGTTCCCGCATCATAGCGGTTCTGCTGATCTTTGAGCTGCTGGGCGAGAAGGTCGACGGACTGTTCCTGCGCGACGATGAGTGCACGGTTAAGAAGGACCTGGAAGAAGGATATCTTGATATTCGCGATGACGGTATCGATCGTTTGGCGCAGCGTGTAGATGGAAAGATTTTCCGTATATTGCGCAGCCCGGATTCCCGCGAAGACCTGACCGTTGAAGAGTAACTGGCTGCCCTGAATCTGGACGTTCCAGGTTTTGTCCTGAACAAAGGTAGTGCGCTGAGGGAGATTAAGAACAACTCCGTTGCCGAGATTAACCGTACTGCCTCCCGCGGTGGTG
>JBDSIH010000427.1:0-10867 GCA_039918055.1 Chthoniobacterales bacterium | reverse complement strand
CGCGGATTTTGGCGGCACGTAAAGATCAAGCCGTAGCGGACGCCCACCCGGCGTGGAGAAAACAATGCTCCGATGAATTTGTTCTCCCGCGATACGCGGAGGCCCATAGGCAGAGCAGCCGACGAATATACAAACGAGCGCAAGGACTGTAATCCGCGTGAAGAAATATCTCATGAAAAAGGAAACCGGTGTGCGCTACTGCCGCGATGATTTTACCAATATCCCTTCATATTGCACGGTGTTATTCGAGAGTGAACCTTGTCGTGGATGTTTATTCTTTTTTATTTTTTTGCGGAGAAATATTTTCGCGCATCCCCTTGCCAGATCGTATTTTTCAGTTTTAGATTTTTTAAATGAAACAGCTCGCTGAGAATCTCTGGCTCCTCACGTATCCTCTTCCCATGCTGGGGGCAGACTTTCATCGAAACGTCAGCGTCATTCGCCTGACCTCGGGGCCGGTTGTCATTCACTCCACCGCGCCCTTCACCGCATCGGATATTGCCGCAATCTGCGTGGCGGGCCGTCCGGGCTGGATCGTCGATTCCCTGCTGCGGCACGATACGTTTGCCAAAGAAGGACGTGCGGCATTTCCAGACATCCCCTTTCTCGCGCCCGAGGGATTTTCAGATGTTGTCAAGTTTCCCACCAGCCCGATCACTCCCGCCCCGGCGGAATGGAATGGCGAACTCGAAGTGCTGGAAATCCAGGGCATCCCCACCTGGAAGGAAACGGTTTTCTTTCACCGTCCCTCACGCACGCTGATTGTCGCCGACCTCCTCTTTCATTTTGGAAAGCAGGCCCCGCTCTGGACAAAAATTCTTTCGAGGCTCGCAATCATCGGCGGCGATCCGGGAATGTCGCGTCCGTTCAAATCCGCCATTCAAGACCGCGCAGCATTCAAACGCTCCATCGCCACCATGCTCGAGTGGGATTTCGACCGACTCATCGTCGGCCACGGCATCCCGATCGAAAGCGGTGCGAGACACCGGGTGATCTCCGCGCTGAGCGCAGCGGGGTTTTAGCTGAAGCTGAAGGCTTCACCTTTTCTCTGGCAGGACGCACCCGATTGAGGCGCCCTGCCTTGGAGAAAGATTCGTTGAACTACTTTAGAACAGGGAATGTGGCGGCCATCTCTGCGACGGCTCTCCGGATCTTGCGCGCACTGTCTCTTTGTCCACCAATGACTGCCGTAGCAGTACCACGGAAGACGAGCTTGTTGTTATGCGTATCGACGGCATCGATAATCAGCGTGCCAACGGTATAATTCGTCACCGTTGAAAAAGTGGAAGGCGCGCCGTGCCACATATTGTAGGTGCCGAAGGCATAGGGCCAAGCTTGATTACGAGGACGGAAGCCCCAGTTCGTGTATTGCTGCTGCGAGACTCTCTCCTGCGTAAAGACGGTCGGCACGATCGCGAGATCGCCCTTACCATGCTTCACTTCCGTCATGCCGTGCTCGGCAAGCTGGGTGCGGAGAGCACTGCGCAATACCGCTTCAGATTCAGCGTCAAGATGCTGCCCTCGCGGAGCGGGTGCAATGCTATAGGTCTTGTATTTGCGATAGGAAATCGAGTGATCGAAATCCGTGGTGACATGAACGGTTGAGCACGCGGCAAATGCGAATACGGTAAGAAGAGTGAGGAGACGAGGGACGGATATTTTCATAATGGTTATGGTGGTTATACGCAGCCAGTAAATCGTGAATGATGGATTCTTGTCACGTTATTTTGAGTCATTATAGTGCTGAAAATCGGAGCGGAAGCTGTCCGTATTCATTTTAAGGCTTCGCCTTTTCTTTTGGCTTATACTTGCCGGCTTTAATCTCCTTGATAATGCGGGTCATCGGCTCCTTATCCAACTCGCAACCACTTCGAATAGTCACCAGTCTTTCATCCTTGGCATATCGCAAAGATAGCTTTTCAAATTTTCCAGGATCGAGCACCTGTATCCCCTGCAGGGCATAGCATTGCGCATGAGGATTCTCGAACAAAAGCAATCTCTGAAAATCTTTTAAAGCCGTCGGCCGCGCCAATATTTCATTATAATCTTTTTGTTCTTGTGAAATATCTGGAGCTTCGCCTCGTTCTCCGAAAACAAATTGTTTAGCTTGCGTCAACCGTGCAAAAGCGGGATCGGAAGGCTTATACTCGCCGGCTTTAATCTCCTTAAGAATTCGGGACATCGGCTCCTTACCCGACATGCAACCATGTATTGTCGAAACCTCCGTTCGCTTTTTGAAATAAGCCGCCGATAGCTTTTCAAATTTCGCAGGATCGAGAGCCTGTATTCCCACCAGCGCATAGCATTGCGCTTGAGGATTCCCCGATGTGAGCAATCTCTCGAAATCACTTAAGGCAGATCGCCGCGCCAGTATTTCGCAATAATCCTTTTCGCCCTGTGAAATAGTTCCGCCATAGCCGGTGCCACCAAAAGCGAATCGCTTCGTTTTTGCCAGTTGCTCAAAAACCGGATCGGAAGACTCCGCCGCAAAAAGACATGCGCTTTGAAAAAGCAATCCAAGGATGAGAATTCCAACTTTCATTATCACACCGTTTTAGCAGGAACCACCGGTGGCGTGGTCGCCTTGCGATTATTGAAGTTGCGAATGATGACGTAGAAGACCGGCGTCAGCAAAATTCCAAAAATGGTCACGCCCAGCATTCCGGCGAAGACGGCGGTGCCGAGGGTCTGGCGCATTTCGGCTCCGGCTCCGCTGCCGAGCATGAGCGGCACGACGCCCGCGATGAAGGCGAAGGACGTCATAAGAATCGGGCGCAGGCGCAGCTTGCTGGCCTCGATGACGGCATCGATTGCGCTCTTTCCCTTGTCCTCGATTTGCTTGGCGAACTCGACGATCAAAATTGCGTTTTTACATGCCAGTCCCACGAGTACCACAAATCCGATTTGCGTGAAGATATTATTATCCATTCCGCGCAGGAGCACTCCGGCGAGGGAGGAGAGCAGACACATCGGCACGATGAGGATAATGGCGAAGGGCAGCGACCAGCTTTCGTACTGGGCGGCAAGCGTGAGAAAGACGAAGAGAATACAGATCGGGAAAACGATGAGCGCGGTATTCCCGGCGAGGATTTGCTGGAAGGTGAGATCCGTCCACTCGAAGCTGAATCCGGGCGGCAGCATTTTCTGGCAGAGACTTTCCATCACCCCGATGGCCTGGCCGGAACTGACGCCGGGTTGCGTATCGCCGGAGACATCCGCGGCCGGGTAGAGATTGTAACGCGTAATCACGCCGGGGCCGAAGGTGTCTTTCACCGATGCCATGGTGCCGAGCGGAACCATGTCGCCTGCGGCATTGCGGGTTTTCAGTTTGAGAATATCTGCGGCGGTGACGCGGTATTTGCTTTCGGCCTGCGCATTGACCTGGAACGAACGGCCGAGATACGTGAAGTCATTAATGTAAACGGAGCCGAGATAAACCTGCAGCGTATCGAAGACATTGCTGAGCGGCACGTCCATGCTCTTGGCTTTCGTGCGGTCCACATCGACGTAGATTTCCGGCGTATCTGCGCGGAAGCTGGAGTAGAGCCCGATGAGCGTGGGCTGTTTATTACCCGCATCGACGAGGCTCTGCGCCGTGGCCTGAAGCTGCTGATACTCTCCACCGCGACGATCCTGCACCATCAACTTGAAGCCGCCCGCACTCCCGATGCCTTGAATAGGCGGCGGTCCGAATACAAGCACGAGCGCTTCGGGAATTTCATTCACGCGTTTGCGAATGTCACTGAGGATCGCATCGGAGCTGAGATCCTTCGACTTACGTTTATCGAATCCGTCGAGCATGACGATGATCGAGCCGACATTTGCCTGGTTATTTCCATTAAGCATGGACCAGCCGTTAAAGACCAGCGACGTAGAAACACCCGGCGTTTCGCGGAGCATTTTCATGATCCTGTCAGTCACTGCCTGCGTGCGCTCCAGCGAGGCGGCATCGGGCAACTGGCAATTCACGATGAGGTAGCCCTGATCCTGCTGCGGAATGAATCCCACGGGCGTGATCTTGAAGCCCAGCCCCGTGAGCCCGAGGAAACCGATATAGACGATGATGCACAGCGTGAGCTTGCGCAGGAGACTGCCCACCGTGCGGCCGTAACGCTCGATCACCCAATCGAAGGATTTGTTGAATCCCCTGAAAAACCAACCGCACGTGCCATTGAAAAACTTCGTCAGCCAATCCGTCTGCTGCGCGTGCGGCTTCAGGAGAAGGACGCCGAGCGCGGGACTCATCGTGAGAGAATTGACTGCGGAGATAATCGTGGAGACCGCAATCGTCAACGCGAACTGGCGGAAAAACTGCCCGGTGATTCCGGTAATAAATGCCGTGGGAATAAACACCGCTGATAACACGAGCGCGACAGCCATGACTGCACCACCGACTTCATTCATCGCTTCGAGTGCGGCCTCGCGCGGTGTTTTGCCCATACTGAGTTTATGCTCGATGGCCTCGACGACGACGATGGCGTCATCGACGACGATACCGATCGCGAGCACCAGACCGAAAAGAGAAATCGTATTCAGCGAGAAACCAAAGAGCGCCATCGCCGCAAAAGTTCCGATCAGCGAAACCGGAACCGCAATCAGCGGAATCACCGTCGCGCGCCATGTTTGCAGGAAAACCATCACGACGATGCCGACGAGAATGATCGCCTCAATCAGCGTGTGCTGCACCGAGGAGATGGATTCCTTCACAAAAACCGTCGTGTCATAAACGACCTTATACTCAACACCTGTCGGGAAATCTTTCTTCAGCTCGTCCATCTTTTTGCGGACTGCAGTGGCGGTGGCAATCGCGTTGCTGCCAGGGAGCTGGTAGATCGCGAGCGTCGCCGTGGGCTGGCCATTGAGCGTGCTGGAGACCGCATACGTCTTGGCACCAAGCTCCACGCGCCCAAATATCTTTCACGCGGACGACTTCGCCTTTTTCACCGCGCTTAACGATGATTTCCGCAAACTGCTCAGGCTCCACAAGGCGTCCCTGGGCATTCACGACGATCTGAAATTCCGTGCCCTTCGGCGCAGGCGTCTGGCCGACCACCCCGGCGGCGACCTGCTTGTTTTGCTCCTGCACGGCGTTTACGACATCGCTCGCGGTCATTCCCAGCGAAGCAAGCTTCGTGGGATCGAGCCAGATACGCATCGAGTATTCGTAACCCATGAGGTTGATGCTGCCGACGCCATTGATGCGGGCAAGGGTGTCCTTCACCTGAAGGAGTGCGTAGTTGCTGAGGTAAAGCTCATTGCGGCTGTTATCCGGCGAAATGAGATTCACGCACATGATCATGGAGGGCGATTGCTTATCCACCGAAACGCCCGTGCGGCGCACCTCCTCGGGCAGGACGGGCAGTGCGAGATTCACACGGTTCTGCACGAGGACCTGCGCGGTATCGAGATTCGTGCCGAGCGCAAACGTCACCGTGAGCGCATAGGAGCCATCGCTCGAGGATTGCGAGGACATGTAGAGCATGTTCTCCACCCCATTCACGCGCTGCTCGATGGCGGCGGCCACGGTTTCCGCAACGGTCTTGGCATTCGCACCGGCATAGGTAGCCGTGACCTTTACCGTGGGCGGAACAATATCCGGATACTGCGAAATCGGCAGTGTGAGCAGCGCGAGCGCGCCGACGATTGTCAATACAATGGAAAGCACCGATGCGAAGATCGGGCGATCAATAAAGAAGTGGCTGATATTCACGATAAGCGCCTCTTATTTCGCGGGACTCGGTGCGGGAGTATCAGTGGGAGCTACAGAGACCGGCTTCGGATCGACTTTTTCACCCGGTCGGATTTTCAGCAATCCATCCACCACGACGCTTTCGCCGGTCTGCACTCCCTTTGCAATAACGGTCATGCTCTCCGTACTGGTTCCGGTTTCGACGGAGCGGAACATTGCGATATTCTCTTTATCCACCACGACTACAAATTTCTGCCCCTGATCCGACGCGACTGCGCGCTGCGGCACGACAATCGCCTTGTAGGGGTCGCCGGTGGGAATGCGCACACGCACAAAGAGCCCCGGCCCGAGCAATCCCTTCTCACTATCGAAGACTCCGCGGATGCGGATCGTTCCCGTGGCAGGATCGACGCGGTTGTCGATGAAATCAATTTTTCCATGGTGCGGATATGCGCTCTCGTCCTGAAGAGCAAGCTCGATGGGGATCTCCACATCCTCCCTGCCCGCACCCTGCTTCTGGTAGTAGCGCAAATAACGGAGAAGCGAACGCTCATCCACATCCACGTAGGCATACACGGGGTTTGTCGATACAATCGTCGTCAGCGGCTGGGAGCTGTCGGCGGCGACAAGGTTACCCACAGTGATCTTCGCAAGGCTCGCCTTCCCGTCGATGGGTGCGGTGATGTTGCAAAATTCCAGATTCAGCTGCGCCGAGGCCAGGGCGGCTCGCGCGGCCAGGGCGGCTCCATTCGTCTGCTGCACATTAGCGGCACGCTGGTCAAAATCCACCGCCGATGTCACGCCCTTCCCGTGCAGTTGCTTTGCGCGCTCAAATTCGATGCTCGCCAGCTTGAGTGCCGAATCCGCTTTATCCGCATCGCCCTTGGCCCGGTCGTAGTCGGCCTGATAGGGGCGCGGATCAATAACGAAAAGCTGCTGCCCCTTTTTCACAGAGTCGCCATCCTTGAATTTCACTTCGGTGATGTATCCGCTGACACGGGCGCGGACTTCCACCATACTGACAGGTGCAAGACGTCCTGTGTAGTCATCCCAATCCTGAACGCTCTTTTCCACGGCCTGCGCCACTGTGACCACCGGAGGAGGAAGAGCGACCGCCTCCTGCTTTTTACAGCTGATCAATGAAAGGCCAAACAACAGTCCGGCACAAAGGGCGGTGGATGAAATAATCTTACGCATGATAGAGAAATAACTTATCGGATAACCGGGGTGTAATGAACTGGGATTGCCCATTATTCAACGAACCCTACCGCGAGTAAAGCCGCTTAATGTATTTGGCCTCTTACTTCCAGGACATCACCTGAAGATTGGGATTCGCAGTCTTCCTCCATCCTATAAGGGGCACAGGATTCCACACCAACACGCGCTTCTTTACCGTCTGTCCGAAAATCGGATCAATGAGATACCCTGCGTAGTTTGTATCCATCATTATCTTATAATTACTTCCCCTGGAGTCGATGAATGCACCTTTATACAAACCGCTCTTTTTACCGGGAATGGCTTGGCCCACATCCAAAAACGCAATTCCTCGGGGATTATTGCCGCCGACATTTTCGCCCAGTAAATTACGGAGCAAATCTCCGCTGACGGCATTGCTGGCGGGCGGGAGCTTTCCATACTCCGCTTCATAGGCAGTGATGGCTGAGGCGATCATGACAACGTCCGTTTTGGCTGAACTCTTCGGGCCGTTGCTCAGACCGTTCCCAACGCGGGGAAAAGTAAACTCCAGAATAATCCAGACTCCGAGGACAATGAGTATCGACCACATCAACCATCTGATGACCGTAAAAGCCCTGGAAGCGAGGGTTGGCATTTTTATAAAACCGTTAAAATTATTACTTCGTCACCGCCCTGGACGCGGCAGGGCATTAATCCTCTGATTTCGATAATGAAACGCCGATGACTCCGGGTTGTCACGTTTTTGAGTCGTTTCCGCAGCCAAAATCCCCTCTTATGGAAATACACCTCCATGAAAACGAATAAAGTCATCAAAGCCTCCCGCCAACTTTCAAAAAATTATCGCATCACCAAGGGAAAAAACTTCCACCTCAAAAACGTCGATCCCGGAGACACTGGCAACCTGAAATCCGAGGACAAGTCCCGCGCCAGGGAGGCCTTACAAAACGGCGTCGATACACTGACGGAGTTGCAGGATGTCCTTTACGCGCAGGATCGCTGGTCGATATTGCTCATCTTTCAGGCCATGGATGCCGCGGGAAAAGACGGAACGATCAAGCACGTAATGTCCGGCGTGAATCCGCAAGGGTGCCATGTCTCCTCCTTTAAGGCACCCACAAGCACAGACCTGGATCACGACTATCTTTGGCGCTGCACTAAGGAACTGCCCCAGCGCGGACAGATCGGCATATTCAATCGCAGCTACTATGAGGAGACGCTGGTAGTGCGCGTACATCCGGAATTTCTCGCCGGGCAAAAGCTACCTTCGAAGTGTGTGACAAAAAATATCTGGAAGGAACGCTTCGAGGACATCCGCTCCTACGAGCGCTACCTGCATCGCAACGGCACCATCGTGCGCAAATTCTTTCTCCACATTTCAAAAGAAGAGCAGGAAAAACGTTTTCTCGAGCGCCTCGATAATCCGGACAAGAACTGGAAGTTCTCCGCAAACGACGCCAAGGAACGCGGATACTGGAATGACTACATGAAGGCTTACGAGGAAACGATCCGCAATACGGCAACGGAAGATTCCCCATGGTACGTCGTGCCTGCGGATAATAAGTGGTTTGCACGCGTCGTCGTAGCCGCCGCGGTCATCGATGCCATGGCCTCCCTCGATCTGCATTACCCAAAAGTCAGCGACGAGAAAAAGAAAGAACTCGAAGTGGCGCGAGCCGCTCTAGTCGGCAATAAATAAGCGGGATTCCTACCTTTAGTATCGGTTTTCGCTGTTTTATGGCGTAATGCTTCACTTTGAATATCAATAAATTACATAAATAACGGCGCGATATGCGCCGTTATTACTTGTAGTCGCGCCATTTAGAACTTAATCTGGATAAATAACGGCGCGAATCGCGCCATTAATATCATGGCACGTAAAATTTCAGAGTCTCAGCTTTCAGCGGTTTTGGCCGCGATACAGGCATTGGGAGGGAAAGCAAATCTCGGAGAAATCTCCGCAGGTTTGCGTGACCCCACACCCCGGCGCACGCTTCAGCGCTGGCTGAAACTGCTTGTTGATGAAACCCGGCTGGAAATGACAGGCGGGGGCGCCCTCACCGTGTACCGACTGCGGCCGGGCACCCCGTTAATCCAGAAAACGCCGAAGCGGCTGGTAACATCGGCGCCATCCATCTCGTATGTACAGGAAACGGAAGCCGAAGCTTACGTTTCGCTTTCACTGCCCGGTCAGGAAATTCGCGATTACGTGCGGCGGCCGTTGTCTGGACGGCACCCCGTAGGCTATGAGCGTGATTTTCTCGCGCAATACGAGCCGAATAAAACATGGTATCTCGGGGAAAGTCTCCGGCTGCATCTTATGCGCATCGGAGATACCGGGGAATTGACGCGTCCCGCAGGTACGTATGGCCGTGCGGTGTTGAACCGCCTATTGATCGATCTCTCGTGGTCGTCGAGTCGCTTGGAGGGAAACACCTACTCCCGCCTCGATACCGTGAAGCTGATCGAACGCGGTGAACGCGCCCACGGCAAAGACGCGCAGGACGCACAGATGATCCTGAATCACAAGGCGGCCATCGAGTTCCTCATGACGGATATCGAAAGCATCAGCTTTGACATGTATACTTTTTTGAACCTGCACGGCGTATTATCGGAGAATCTTCTGGCTGATCCCGTGGCAAGCGGACGACTGCGTACACGGCCCGTCAGTATTTCGGGCTCGGTTTACCGGCCGATGGAGATTCCGCAGGTCATTGAAGAA
This sequence comes from Chthoniobacterales bacterium, assembly GCA_039918055.1. GTDB lineage: Bacteria > Verrucomicrobiota > Verrucomicrobiia > Chthoniobacterales > JBDTJR01 > JBDTJR01. The sequence goes on along the minus strand of JBDSIH010000427.1, from coordinate 1,262 downwards.
ACATTCCGCGAAGTGCTGGGCAAGGCGGCGAAGATAGAAGACCCGTTTGAGCAGGCGTTCTTTACGCTGGTGCACATTCCGTATTTGCAGCCGTTCGAGGACGTGAATAAACGCGTGTCCCGACTGTCCGCGAATATTCCGCTACTGAAGCGCAATCTGTGCCCGCTGACATTTATCGGCGTGCCCGAGAAGTCGTATATCGACGCGCTGCTCGGCGTGTATGAGATGAACCGTGTAGAGCTGCTGGCCGATGTCTTTACATGGGCCTATGAACGCTCCACGCGGGAATATCTCGCCGTGCACAAAAACCTCAGCGAGCCCGACCCGATCCGGCTGAAGTACCGTCGGGAAATCCACGAGCTCGTAGCCCGTGTCGTGCGCGAGCCTTCGCCGGATGCGCTGCGACACATCACCGAATCTGCGGAAAAAATGGTGCCTGAACATGACAGACAACGTTTTCAGGAACAAATTCTCGACGACCTCAAACGCCTTCATGAAGGCGTGCTGGGCCGTTATGGACTCCGCCCTGCCGATTACCAGAAGTGGAAAGAACGCACGACGAGCGGGTAGGCAATACTACGGATATCCTTGTTAACACAGTATTATTCTTAACGGCCATTCCCCATCCGTTAAGGCATGGGCACCCCGCAGGCGCGGCAAAAGTCGCTTGATCTTCGCTATCCGGAAAATACAATACCCGCATGTCTACCCCTGAATTTATCGATTTCGAAACCCTCATGGAACAACGCCGCAAGGAAGCGGCGGAGAGCCTTCAGGCCATTTCCCACGCAGAACTCACCACCCTCTTCGCGGGAATTTTTGTCAGCGCAGAACATCCGTGGACACAAACCGCTGATGAATTTCTAACCGCACACAAGGGAGAAACCTTCGTGAAGGGAGATGTGGATCAGGGCGATGCCCACTTCATCTACGCTCCCGCTACGAGCCGGGGAATCTGGTATATCGCCAAAGATCATGTTCGCGGTCTCGGCCGCATCAGTGAAAAAAGCGCAGCCATTCTTTCCGGGATCATTTCCGAAAAACAAAAAAGCGGAGAGCTTTCTCTCTGATCTTTTCTTTTTGAAACCGCCGGAAAAACGCAGCGCCTTACTTTGCACCGCCCACTAACTGGACGCGTTGCTGGAATTTCGCGTTTTCGCGAGTTCGCTTAGATGTATTTTCAGGTCACAGATAACTCCCAGCATGGCGTGTTGAACCAGAAGCGTCAGCATTTCCACATCCTGAAATACATACTGCAGCAT
>JBDSIH010000426.1:0-11080 GCA_039918055.1 Chthoniobacterales bacterium | reverse complement strand
CTTTCATTCAGTTGAAGGCGATTCATGCGCACATTCTGCGAAGCGTTTCGTGAAATTGCCGCAAAGGAATCATCCAGACGTTGGGACATTTCTTTAATCCGACGTGCCGGCTCGCGAAAAACTCCTGATCGCGACAATGTCTGCAGCTGCGATTCGAAAACCTGATACCTGCCGTGAACGATCTGACGTAAACGCGCAAGCTGCTGAAAAAGTCGATGGTGAATAACTATTTTTTCAGGAAGTAATGCAGCCGCCGCCGCGCTGGGTGTGGGCGCCCGTAAGTCGGCCGAAAAATCCGCAATCGTGAAATCAATTTCATGTCCTACGCCGGTGATTACAGGAACTGAACATTCCGCAATCGCCCTTGCGACGATCTCTTCATTGAACTCCCACAAATCCTCAAGACTTCCACCGCCGCGAATGACGGCGACCACATCCACACGTAATTCTTCTGTCGGTGGATTGGAAAACCGCTCAATGGCATCCGCAATCTCACGGCTTGCGCCATTCCCCTGCACACGAACTGGCGCGATAATTAATTCCGCAGAGACGCGCGTCTGTAGCACACGCAAAAAATCCTGTAATGCCGCCGCCGTGGGAGAAGTGACAATTCCAATCCGTTTCGGATACGAAGGGAGTTCCCGTTTTCTTTCCGCGTCAAAAAGCCCTTCCGCCTGCAGGCGATTTTTTAACGCTTCAAACTTTGCCTGCAATGCGCCTGCACCACGCGTGGCGATCTTGCGCACGACAAGTTGATACTTTCCCCGCGCTTCATACACGGTGACCTGGCCGAAAATTTCCACATGCAAGCCATCGGAAATTTCCACCGCAGTGGACGCACTCTTGAAAAGCACACAGGAAATCTGTGCAGACTCATCCTTCAGGGTGAAATACTGGTGACCAGAGGATTGTTTTCGATGGTTTGATATCTCACCTTCCACCCAGAGAGAACCCACTTTGCCCTCCAGAAGGTCCCTGATGACTCGCGTAAGTTCCGTAACACGAAAGACTTTCGGTGTTTCCAGAGGCGCTGCCGGTGCGGACGGTTTGGCGCGAGGAGCAGGAGTGCTCCAGAGGTTTAACTCTCCCGGCTCGGAGGGATTTATCTTATCACGCGCCATGATTTAGAATCGATATAGCAAAAAAATTGGGAGAAGTCTTTCGACTTCTCCCAATTGTTAATCAATCAGATTTTATTCTGAATGAAGATTATTTGCGTTTTTTCTTAGCAACCGCTTTTTTAGCAACCGCTTTCTTAGCGGGCTTTTTCTTAGCAACCGCTTTCTTAGCGGGCTTTTTAGCTGGAGCTTTTTTGGCCGCCTTTTTGGCTGGAGCCTTTTTCTTAGCAGCAACTTTTTTCTTTGCAGGTTTTTTCTTAACTGGCATGCGTAGTCCCCCCTTTCTTTCCGCAGTGGCGGTATGTGTGAAAAAGATGTGAATAACTCACTTGAGTTGTGAATAAGTTAGTTACGATTTTTCGTCAACAATTTTTTTCTTTTTCGCTTGATTTCTTTTTACGCGAATTTTTTTCACAACGCGTGCATTTGATTTTCCGCACAACAAATTTTCTGCATGTAAAACGATTTCATCCGTATTCCATAATCGCCCTACACCCGTGTATCCACATGCGAGCATTCCATTTTCAGGACCGATAAATTGTGCGCCTCGCGCGGAAAGTTTTTTTACATTTTCCTGCGTGGCGGGGTGAAGCCACATCTTTCCGTTCATGGCGGGAGCAATTAAAATTTTTGCAAGCGTGCCGAGCGCGGTGGAGGAAAGTGCGTCGTCGGCGATGCCATTTGCGAGCTTGGCGATGATGTTTGCCGTCGCAGGAGCGATAAGAAGCAGGTCTGCGCGGTCGGCGAGATCGATGTGTCCGGGCTTCCAGTTCTCTTTTTCATCCTGGAGATCCAGCATGACGGGATTGCGGGAGAGCGTCTGGAAAGTCATAGGGCCGACAAATTCCGTGGCGTGGCGCGTCATGATGACATGGACGGAATATCCCCTTTTCACGAGCTGACTTGTGAGATCCGCCGCTTTATAGGCGGCGATGGAGCCGCTGACTCCGAGGATGATTGTTTTGGGGCTGGTCACGGCGTTTTTTCCGTTCGATTGAAGCGTTTGCTACGATAACGTTCTGCACGCATGACTGCACGAAACTTTTCGATGTCCTCTTCCATGGATCCACTGATGATTGTGTACCGATATTCCTGCCAGGACTGCATTTCCTTCGCGGCGTTATTAAGGCGGATACTGACCTGCTCTTCCGTTTCCGTGCCGCGTTTCATCAAACGATGGCGTAATTCCTGCAGACTCGGAGGCATGATGAAGACATCCGCAAGCGCGCTGAGAATAAAAGCGTCGCCACACTGGCGGATTTGCGCGGCGCCTTGTGTATCGATATCCAGCAGAACATCAATGCCTTTCTCCAGACTGGAGAGAACGGTCTTCTTCAATGTTCCGTATTTTTTTCCGTGGACGTTGGCATGTTCGAGGAAGTCACCCTTGGCGACATGTCCGTCGAATTCCTTCTCGGTCATAAAATAATAATCTTCCTCATGCACTTCACCGGGACGAGGGAGGCGCGTCGTGCAGGAAATCGAATATACAAAATCGGGTTTTTGGCGCAAAGCCGTGCAGATCGTGGTTTTTCCTGCACCCGAGGGCGCGGAGATCACGAATAAAATACCCGTGCGCTGAAATTCAAAAGAAGGATTCACTTATTCGATATTAGAGAGTTGTTCGCGGATTTTTTCGAGTTCTGATTTGGCTTCTACCGCGATGCGGGAAGTTTCCGTATCATTAGCCTTGGCACCGATGGTATTTAACTCGCGGAATACTTCCTGCGTGATGAATTCGAGAGATTTGCCCACGGCTTCCGTTGAGGAAAGTTTATCGGCGACCTGCTTCAGGTGGCTTTCTATGCGGCAGAGTTCTTCGGAAATATCACTACGTTCCGCAAAAATCGCAATTTCCTTCATAAGGCGGTCATCTTTCAGAGGAATGACCAGGCCGCTCTCTTCCAGGCGCTTGTGCAAAGCTTCGCGGTAACGTGCTGTTACATGCGGCGCACGTTCCTCCATCTGTTTGGCAAAACGCTGGATTTTCCGCATGCGCTTTTCAATTTCGCGCTTTAGATGATCTCCTTCGCGCGCACGCATTTGTTTTAACTGCGCTATCGCCGTTTTAAGCGCGGGAAGAATGCCGACCCATGCTTCCTTGGCGGAAAGTGTGGTTGCGGACGAGGAGATCACGCCAGGCGCTTTTAATACGGTATCAAGTGTGATGTCGCCAGTAAGTTTGAGCCGCTTTTTCAGGCGAAGCATGGACGCATAGGCGCGTTCGGCGGCTTCTTCATCCACCACGGAGGCGGAAGTTTTCGCCGCCTCGTAGCTGATCATCACATTAATTCTACCACGCGATACCGTTTCGGCCATGGTTTCGCGCACCAGAGTTTCCAAAGTGGCGAGTTCCCGGGGAAGCATTACGGCGATATCCGCCTGCTTCCGATTTACGGAAGTGCATTCCACCAGATACCGGACCTTGCCGGCCTTATGTTCGCCGCGCCCGAAACCTGTCATGCTATTCATTAGGCACGCTTACCGCCTGACGGGTGCGATGTCGAGACTCACTTGCTGCGTTTCACCATGAAGAAGCGGCAGATTGCGCGGACGCAGCATTATTGAAAACGGAAATTATACAGAATCCCGGAATTTGGTGGATTTTTCATTCCACGATTTGAAACAAACGGAAGCGTGTTGGATGCGCGGTTTTGTCCGGGTAGGCGCATGAGTTCCATTTGATTCTGCGGAGCTGTCAGGGGATTCAGCAAAAAGCTTTCGGCCTCCTCATTTTCAAAATGATGCCCCAGGACATGCAGCAGCAATAGCCCGCGCTGGCCGATAATGGTTTGCACGGCTCCGGAACCTGAAGAAGGCGCCACCCCGGTGCTTAATAAAATGAAAAGAGCTTCCTGAGAAAGCGGAGGGCTGGAACGAATGATGAGATTTCTGTCTGTGAGAGGACCGAATGCCTGTGCATGCAATTCATAGTCCTGTATCCGTGAGGTGCCGCGAATATCGAGAATGGGAATGCCGGGATTAGCGGGATTAAAATAAATATGCCCCTCCTGAATATTCAAAGTGCTGAACGGAAGAAACACATTGAAGTTATTTAAAATGATTTCGCCTTCCGGCAACGGATTGCCAAGAGTGCCGCCTATGCGAATTTTGGGAGTAATTTCTCCATCCGCCATCAGGAGCGGGGTTTCATTATTGATCATCAGATCAAGTGTCCACAGTGCAAACGGCGCTCCAATCCTTCCGGCGAGATGCGCAGGAAATGCCTTTGCTTCCGTGTCAGCGAAAATAAGAGGGGTGACTTCCAGGCGCTTTGCGATCCGGCTATCCACAATACGGATACTGCCGTTGACAGCCCCGCTGCGGGTATTTCCTGCGGCGGAAAGATCAATGTTTGCCCGTAACTTTAAATTCGGATCGCGTGCGAGAAGAATTTTCTCCGCTCTTAATTGCAGGCCATAGTGAATATTTGAAACGTCTTTAAAATCTGCATTCCCAGTCACGTCAAATTTTCCTCCGCCAATATTTCCGACAAACCGCCGGAGATTTGCCTGATCATCCTCGAAGGTGATCAATCCATTCATCTTTTCCAAAGGCGGCAGATTCTCTGAGATTTCGGTGGAGGCATTGGTGATATCGAGATGTCCGGTCATCCGCGGCGTGGAAATCGTGTTGTTCACTCCGATTCGGCCGGTGAGAGTCCCGGTGATGTTCCGTAACGCCGGCAAAAAAGGCTGAAGAATCGAGATCGGTGCTTTCGGAAAATCCAAAAGTATGGATACCGGTACGGCAGGATCGAAAAACCGGAAAGTTTTCGGGTTTTCGATTTGAGGATGGAAAGGAAGCGAGGCTGTAAGCGTTACGGCCGGAAAACCTTTCACGGTAAAGCTTCCGGCGGTTGCTGCTTTGCCATCCTGGGAATCAAAGCGAACCGAGGCGGACGATGGTGGCAGCACAAATTCCCCCGCATTTACGGTAAGCTGCGCACCCTGCAGGGTTGCCTGAATTTTTGGCGCATTCACATGGCCGGAGGCAATGAGCCCGAACTGTAGAGTTCCTGCTGCAGGCCACTGCTGACCAAAAATTTTTCCGAGGCTTTGTATCGCAAGATTATGCGCCTGGAGCTTTGCATAAATCTGCGCAGTGGGGATGATGCTTTCCTTCCACCGCGATCCTTTGATCAGCCGGGAAGCATCCATCGGGATAAAAACGGAACCATCGGCCAGCGTTTGATTTTTTTCCGTAAAACTGATGTTCTGCATGTGGATGCCCGATGGGGCAAAGGTGGATTGAAAGGAGAGCGCGGAGAAATCGTGCTGGAGGGCTATGGTGCTGAAATAAATATTTTCAGGAGAGTAAGTCCCCTTAAATTCTCCCGTAAGGCCCGCCGGGGTTTGCCGACAGATCAGACTGCCCAATGTGATGTCGAATGCGCCGGAATGGGAATTGAACGTGCCATCGCCCTGCCATTTAACATCCACTTTTCCGCCATACACAGGAACGCTGCGCGGAGTGGTGAACGGGCCAATGTATGTTGAAAGATCGGCAATCTTCGCCACGATTTCACCGGAATAATTATGCGGAGCGGGCAGACCGAGCGAACCGTGTGCCTGCAGCAAGTCCTTACCGTGGTGAACTTCGAACTTAGTGATGCGTGCTTCCTTTTGAACAAATTCGGTTTCAATTTTTACCGAATCCGCAGGAGCGCCGTGATAAAGAAGATTCGATGCCTGCAGGGAAAGCCTTCCCGAAACATCGGAACCACGACCCTTAATGGCAGTCTGTAGACTCAGTCTTCCGCTGGCATCCTGAAAAGGATCACCAAACAATGCGGCGAGGGAGGAAAGGTCTTTGATTTCTCCGGATCCATTGACGGTGTAATCCACATTTTCAAATTCCGCAGCGGTGAGATGATGTGGCAACGTTGTTTCTCCACTCAGCGAAACCTGATTTTCAGACTGCCGAAGCACAAACTCAGGAATCACAAGTTTTCCCTCCACGAGATTGGCGCTGAAAGTAAAGGCATCCCATCCGCGTTTGTTCCAGCGAACCCGATCGGCGGCAATGCGCAGCGATGCCTGTGCAGTAAAGGGATTGCCGGGATTTCCGTGAAAGGTGAATCGGCCTTCGCGCAGGTATCCCGACAAAATCGTATTCACACCCAGAAACTCGGGTAGCGGATCCAGCGTGAGCTTGTTCACGGTGAAGGCACTGTCGATAAAGGAAAGTCCTTCCTTCGATCCAAACGAAATATCCCCGCGCAGATAGCCGCCAAAGGCATGCAGATCGAAGCCCAGAGTAATTCCTTCAGCGCGGATTAAGTCAGCGGTGAAGTTTTCGATCCGCACGGCGTTGGTGACGGCCAGGTCGGAAACGTAAAGAGAACCGTCTTTCCATGCCGTGATGCCCTTGCGATCCACAAAGTGTTGATGGATTACACCGCAATCAATGGAGATTTCATGAGCCGATACAAAGCCGGACTGCTCTTCACTGAGCAGCAGCCGGCCTTTGGTGAAGCTATACGATTGATTTGCAGTAAGGATTTGCAGGTTCAGGGACTCTCCCGTTACCTGTTTTGGAACATAGCGCAAAAGTGTTCGTGCGCTTTCTTCCTGCTGTTCGGATGTCTCTACAGGAGAAGAGTGGCCTGCTGGCCTTACTTCCCGACGCAGATCCACTGCGCCGCTCAAGTTTTTGATATCGATACGATTGAAGAGCCGCCCATCTCCGAAAAGCATGCTCCATGGCGAAGCGAGAGAAAGAGAAACAGTTTTGGCGTCTATTCGGGTCTCTGAGGGAAATCTGCCATCGCTTTCGAGATGAAGATTTTCAAGGAGAACAGGACGGCCGATTTTTACGTGAATTTGCGTGGCGGTAGCGGTCAGGCCTTTTTCACTGCCCCACCAGGCGAGGTTTTTTTTAACAACCCATGAAAAAATCGACGGGTGTATAAACCAGAAAATAACGCCCAGTATTAAAATTACTATCGCGAACTTTTGGAGTCCGCTTCCATATGCGCGCTTAAATGCTGTATCGCGGACAGCGGGGGTTTGATTCATATCCTTCTATTCATCCAATGAGTTGCACCTGCTGGGAAAATAGCGGAATTACCTTTGCTGTGAAATGGATTCAAGGAGATACCCTTAAAAAGAGACAGCCCCCCGCAACCGAATGGTGCGAGGGGCTGTTGTTCCCCCCAGAACAATTTATAATGAGGTCACTTTACCGGAAAGACCTTCCATCGCAAGTGAAAAATTTCACAAACTATTAGTTTTTATATAAATCATTAATTAATAATTACTTACAAAATAATTTTTTATAGGCCCGTGATCCAATTTACCTGTTTAGTGAGCATTTTATCCTCATTAAATAGGAAATAGCCCTTAAATTTTCCACCTCTAAGCATTCCGGGCAGCCAATGCGCATCATCACTCCACATTTCCTCGAAAGGAATTTCATTAACGGCAATCCAGTAGGGAGTCGCTTCATCGGTTTCCTGTAATTCACCGGTAAAGTTCCGTGCAAGAAATACCGTGCAATGCAGACTGAACCCATCGACGAACTGAAAATAAAGTTCTCCGCATAAATCGAGATCAAGCGGAGTGACGCCGACTTCCTCCTGGGTCTCGCGAATGGCAGCCTGAAGCGGAGATTCACCAATTTCAATTCGTCCGCCGGGGCCGTTGATTTTTCCCGCTCCGAGTCCACGCTTTTTCCGGATCAAAAGAATTTTTCCGTTCTGTATAATAAAACAAAGAGTGGCGCGCTCCTTCGGTTGCCAGCTCGCCCAATGGATTTCTTTCGTTATCATGCGGTAAAGGCGTATGTATAAAGACAGAATGAGGCTGGGTAAACGGGATATCCGAGGAAGTGAAAATCAGAGAAAAAAGTGTAAGCAATCGGGTGTCGGCCTTCAGATGGCTATGCTGGGCATCATCAGAAATGCACGTGGCCAAGTAAAACAGCTTAAGAAGTGTCCGCGAGGGCCTATTCATCATTTACGCACGGATATGAAAAAAATCAGCGCTCTTCTTAAGCTCATTACAAATTCCGACGGTGATTCAACAGCAGGATTTGTGTCCCATATCCATATGCTCAAAAACACACTGGCCGCAAATCGGGAGAATACGGTTTTGCTCGATAATCTGAAAAAATACAAATTTGATGCGCCAATTCTGGGAAGAATATTGTTTGAAAAAATGCAGCTTAATGCGGGGAATCCAGTAAAAATTCTGCAACAAATTGATATTGTGGGGCGAGAACTTGAGCTGCTGCGCGTGGATGTAATCCGGACTTCATTGCTGCGCAAACGATTTCAGCGGTCAATGCGCCGGGCGTTGGGGCGAATGCAAAAATGTTTAAAGAAGCCGGATGGCAAAAGCTTTCACCAATGGAGAAAGCGGATGAAAGATGTTTATTACCAAAATGAAGTTTTGCGGATGTATGACCAGGATGGAAAAATGCATAGGCGAAATGGTCGCCTTTGTAAGCTTCTTGGTGATCTAAACGATTTGGAGATGCTTAAAATGCGATTGAATAATATGACATTTCAGGGAAGAGGGAAGCTGTTGGTCCGCATATCGAAGAAGAAGCAAAAGTTTCGTTCCAGAGCATTAATTATCGGGAGAAAAATCTTTTAAGTCAGAGTATTTATTAATGTCATTCAATCCATAAAATCGATCAGGAATAACTGCAAAATAAAAAACGGGCGAACAGTTTCCTGTCCGCCCGTCTTTAAAAACTAAATGTTTTAAAATTTAGTAACGATAGTGATTGGGCTTATAAGGGCCTTCAATCGGCACATCGAGATATTCGGACTGCGCCTTGGTCAGCGTGGTAAGTTTGACACCGATTTTCTCGAGGTGAAGTCGTGCGACTTCTTCGTCGAGTTTCTTAGGCAGAACAAATACCGCTGGCTTGTAAGTATCCTTGTTCTTCCACAAATCGATCTGTGCGAGCACCTGATTGCTGAAGGAGTTCGACATCACGAAGGATGGATGGCCGGTGGCACAACCAAGATTCACGAGACGGCCTTCGGCGAGGAGGAAAATTTCCTGCCCGTTCGAAAAGGTGTATTTGTCCACCTGTGGCTTGATGTTTGTCAACTTGACGCCGGGATATTTGTTCAGCTTATCGACCTGAATTTCGTTGTCGAAGTGGCCGATGTTACAAATGACGGCCTGATCTTTCATCTTCGTCATGTGTTCGATCGTGATCACGTCCACATTACCGGTTGTGGTGACGTAGAGGTCCGCGCGGCCGAGCGTGTCTTCGATTGGCGTGACTTCGTAACCTTCCATCGCTGCCTGAAGGGCATTGATCGGATCAATTTCTGTCACGATAACACGGGCGCCTTGTCCGCGTAGGGACTGCGCACAGCCTTTGCCGACATCGCCGTATCCGCAGACCACAGCAACTTTGCCAGAGATCATGAGATCGATCGCACGGTTGATTCCGTCCACAAGCGAGTGGCGGCAGCCGTAGAGATTGTCGAACTTCGATTTGGTAACCGAGTCATTGACGTTGAAGGCAGGAACGAGAAGCTTGCCGAGTTCCTGGAGCTTGTAGAGACGATGAACGCCCGTCGTGGTTTCTTCGCTGACACCGCGCCAGTCCTTGACGACTTCGTGCCAAAGCTTTGGAGTTTCGCCGTGGATCTTCTTAAGAAGATTTTTGATGACTTCTTCTTCAGTGCTGCCGGAAGCAGAGTCGACCCACTTTTCGCCGTTTTCGAGTTCGTAGCCTTTGTGAATGAAGAGGGTGACATCGCCACCGTCATCGACAACCAGCTCAGGACCTTTGCCACCGGGATGGATGACGGCCTGCTGAGTGCACCACCAATATTCTTCGAGGGTTTCACCCTTCCATGCAAAGACGGGCACGCCCGCTGCAGCAATCGCGGCAGCAGCATGATCCTGTGTGGAGAAAATATTGCAGCTTGCCCAGCGGACGCTTGCGCCGAGTTCCACCAGCGTTTCGATAAGAACCGCCGTCTGGATCGTCATGTGCAACGAACCGGTGATACGAACGCCTGCGAGAGGCTTGGATTTGGAATATTGATTACGAATGGACATCAGACCGGGCATTTCCTGCTCGGCGATGGAGATTTCCTTGCGGCCCCATTCGGCGAGGCTGATGTCTGCGACTTTGAAGTCTTGTGTAGCGGTAGTACTCATAATTTTTTTAATTTACAGCCTTCTTCAGTGCTGCGGCTTTATCGGTCTTTTCCCAGGTGATGGAATTGGTGTCTTTGATTTTACCAAAGTGACCGTAATTTGTTGTTTTGCTGTAAATCGGGCGAAGCAGGTTCAACTGCTGGACGATGTCCGCAGGCTTGAAGCTGAAAGTTCTGCGGATTGCGCGTTCGATCTTCTCTTCGGATACCGTATGGGTACCGAAAGTATCGATGTGAACGCTCACCGGCTGCGGATGGCCAATTGCATAAGCGAATTGCACTTCGCAACGGGTTGCGAGGCCTGATGCGACGACGTTTTTCGCCACATAGCGACCCATGTAAGCGGCGGAGCGATCCACCTTGCTCGGATCTTTTCCGGAGAATGCACCGCCACCGTGGCGTCCCATGCCGCCGTAGGTATCTACGATGATTTTGCGTCCAGTCAGACCGGTATCGCCCTGAGGACCACCGATGACGAACTTGCCAGTTGGGTTGATAAGGAATTCGGTTTTTGCCGTGAGAAGCTTCGCGGGCAGAACCTTGCGAATCACTTCCTCGATGAGAAACTTTTCGATCTTCGCATGCTGCGCATCTTCTGAGTGCTGAGTGGAGATGACGACATTGGAAATCGCTACGGGCTTGTCATTTTCATAAACGACAGATACCTGGCTCTTTGCGTCCGGGCGAAGCCAATCCGCTTTTCCACTTTTACGGATGCGGGTAAGTTCACGTCCAAGGCGGTGAGCAAACATGATTGGCGCAGGCATAAGCTCACGCGTTTCATTACAGGCATAACCAAACATCAGACCCTGATCTCCAGCGCCCT
>JBDSIH010000425.1:0-3694 GCA_039918055.1 Chthoniobacterales bacterium | reverse complement strand
GCTCTGGCGGTTTCCAATCTGCGGCTGGAAAAGGAAATCCGCAGACGTTATGTCGTGGAGGCCGCACTTAAGTTAAGCGAACGCCATCTACGACAATCGCTAAAAAAAGCGGAACAAATGCAGGGGCAACTGCGTGATCTTTCCCGTGCCATTCTGGATGCACAGGAGGAGGAGCGGCGACGTATCAGCCGCGAACTCCATGATGATGTGTTGCAAAGTCTTGTGGGAATAAACGTCCATCTGGAAAATCTCAGTCGCGCAGCGCAACTTAATGTGGAGAAGTTGACCCCCAAGATCGTTTTGGCGCAACGTCTGATCGCAGAATCTGTAAATTCTATTCATCGCTTTGCCCGTGAGCTGCGTCCGATGATTCTCGATGATCTGGGACTTCTTCCCGCCCTCGAGTCTTATCTTGCAGAATTTTCGAAACAGACGGGAATTCGGGTGCAGTTCAGCGCCTTTCCGGAAGTCGAGCAGCTTAGCAATGCGCGGCGCACGGTGCTTTACCGCGTTGTTCAGTCTGCTCTGACGAATATCGTGAAGCATGGTAATGCCCGGATGGTCAAAGTGAGTATTGAGAGCGGAAAAACCATTGTTCTGAAAATTCATGACAATGGGCGTTCATTTGATGTATCAACCATTCTCCATACGAAATCCTACAAACGCCTTGGTGTGCTGGGCATGCGGGAACGGGTGGAAATGATCGGGGGGAAATTTGGAATTACCTCTATATCGGGCAAAGGCACCACTATCCGTGCCGAAATTCCCATGATGGCTTCGGAGCAAAGGAAAGCCCGGCGGAAATTAAGGGTGCTCATTTAAAGTGAAGCGCATAAGGGCTCTGCTGGCAGATGATCATATGATTGTACGCGAGGGACTGCGTTCATTATTGGAGAGCGAGGGCGACATCGAAATTATCTGTCAAGCGGAGACGGGACGCGCGGCGGTTACAATGGCCAGGCGGCATCTGCCCGATGTTATCATCATGGATATAGCCATGCCGCTCATGAATGGTCTGGAGGCTGCGCGGCAGATTCTTCAGATTTTGCCAGGGAGCCGTGTTATTATCCTCTCTGCATACGAGGATGACGCTTATCTCGAACGTGCCCTGGAGACGGGAGTTGCAGGGTTTTTGATCAAACAAACCTCGGCAAATATACTTGCTGAAGCGGTGCGTGCGGTTGCGAATGGCAAAACCTTTTTCACTCCCTCGCTTGCCAAACGCCTTTCGCAATATGAAAAAAATGCGAACAAAGGCACGTCACGTAAACGGAAGAATGCACAGTTAACCTCCCGCGAGATGGAAATACTGCAGCTCATTGCTGAAGGTATGGCAAACAAACAAACGGCATCGGAACTAGGGATCACTGTCAAGACGGTTGAGAAACACCGCCAGAAGCTCATGGATAAACTCAACGTTCATAATACAGCGGGTCTCACCCGGCACGCCATTGCGGTGGGAGTAATCGAGAGCAGTAGCCAGCGAACGAAGAGTTAGCCCGTAGCTGCTTTTTGTGAAGCCGGGTAGGGTTTCGCCTTATAGACCTGTTTCAGGGTCAGGGGTATAGTAGCGCTATGAAAAGGAACGAGGTTTCTAAACAAGAGACCTCCGACTCCATGACGAAGGAAGAAAATAATCAAATGAACGAACCTAATAACCTGGCCCTGTATGACGGGGATTTTAAAACAACTCCGCTTCATCACGGGCGGAGGCATCAGCACCAGCATCGGACACATTTCAAAAGCTATTACTATTTCTTTACGTCGCTTAAAACCGGCATGTCGGGCGCTCGTCCGCTAATGCTCCCCTTAATGGTAGTCGTCATTTTTTGGATAACTTCCATGTGGGTAGTTTTCACCGCTTTTCCTGCAGGCAAGCAGCGTGAACTTAAACATTTGGGCGATTCGCAATCCAGTATGGAGCTGAAAATTGATTCCCCGGGCAGCACAGATTGATCCCACTGCTCTTTAGGAGCGAGATCCGGAAGATCTTTCCCGTTATTGCATCTGAGCACGGAGCGCGCTTATTTCAAAATCGAAAAGCGGCGTAGCTTTAAATTTCAGCATTAGTTTTTTAAAGGCAGCTTCCATCTGCTTTTTATTCGCCTGTTTATAATGGCGCTTACTCCAATCCGTCTGCTCCACGCAATATTTCAGGTAATGCATTGCCTCCGCCGGATCAGGCGGTCTTCCCGCGATGGCATAACCCCCACTCACAATAAGGAAGGGAATATTATCCACCAAGGCAATAGGCTCCAGCGGCCACCGATATTGCAACTCCTGCGCGGTCAGAAAACCCCGCACACCATAGATCACCGGCCCGCCAAGCTGAGGCCTCTTAAATACCTGTCCATTCTTCGCTTCAAACAGCATTCGGCAAAGAATAATGACCTGCTCCTTATACTTTTCGTTGTCCGCCCATTTAGAGAGCTGTGCAATGGCTTTTTCTTTGGGAAGCGATTGCAGCCATACCGCCTCATCCAGATATGGCGAGCAGGTATAGCCATCAAGCAATCCCTTACACCGACTGAAGTCCGGCTCCGCACCTACGACGATGCCCTGCATGCAAAGCATCGCAAAAAAGAAAAGTAGGAGAATTCGGTTTTTCATTTTATCAAAAACGTAGAGGTGCCTAATCGGCGACGGTTTGATCGTTTGTGACAAAATAGCAAACTCGTCATGTCCGATATTGCATCGCCGCTATCGGTAGGAGAAGCAAGATGTCAGAGCGCAAAGCATGATAAATCTCTCCCCACTCGCGCAAGGGAGCGGAAGAATTCAGAGAGGAAATGCATCACGCAAAGTCCACAAAGGGTCACAAGGTAAGAGGGGATAAGAAAAGCATTCAATCTTTGAGGGGTTATACAGGTATATCTTATATTACTTCTGGCTTGATCCTTTGTGGACTGTAACTCGCCTCGCTCACCCTTCGGCTCGCCTTTGGCGAGCTATGTCGAAGACTCCATTGCGTGATGCATTTCCACACCAGCCAGCCTTCATTATTACAGGATGCCGGAAAAAAGAGGAGTGTATCGCGGCATGGGTTTGTGATATAAACGCGCAATATGCCAACCATGTCCACCTGCCTTTGGTTCAGCGGCCAGGCTGAAGAAGCCGTAAAGTTTTACCTGTCGATCTTCAAAGACGGAAAAATCCTGGAAGAGTGTCGATACACGGAAGAACACGCACTCCACAATGGCTATGCGGGAGGAAGTATTCTGGCGATCTGGTTCGAGATTCTGGACCGCAAGTTCATCGCGATGAATGCCAAGCCGATTGTCCAGTTCAACGAATCCGTCTCATTCGTCGTCGAGTGCGAGACGCAGGCGGAGATTGATTATTATTGGGAGCGCCTGACCTCCGATGGAGGCGAAGAAATTCAGTGCGGCTGGCTCAAGGATAAATTCGGTGTTACCTGGCAAGTCACTCCGGTCATGATGGCGAAGATGGTGTGCGACTCCGATCCCGCCAAAGTTGCGCGGGTGATGGCGACGTTCGGGCCGATGAAGAAGATCGATCTTGCCAGCATCGAAAAAGCTTACCGCGGGGATTGAGGGGTTGAACCCCTGAGGCGCGGAGACGCAGAGGGGGGCGACATCCTACAATGGTAGGGCGTGTCTCACCGAGACACGCCATGCGACGCAGTCGCATCCAAATAATTGGTAGGGAGGATTGTCCCTAATCCTCCCATTAC
>JBDSIH010000424.1:0-10544 GCA_039918055.1 Chthoniobacterales bacterium | reverse complement strand
TACCTTCGGGCAGATGGATCCCATTCGTGGACTGGGTCTCTGGCTGAAGGTAAATAAACAGGACGGCTTCGACTGCCAGAGTTGCGCGTGGCCGAGTCCGGATGATCACCGGCATACCTTTGAATTTTGTGAAAACGGCACGAAGGCGTTTGCCAGCGAGGCGACAAGGAAGCTCATCGGCCCGGAATTTTTTAAGAAACATTCCATTGAGGATATGCTGAAGCAGAGTGACTTCTGGCTTGAGCAGCAGGGGCGGCTGATTCATCCGATGATTCGTCGCGAAGGGGCGACACATTACGAGCCGGTCAAATGGAAGGAAGTCTTTGAGATTCTCGGGAGCGAACTCAATGCGCTGCCCAATCCCGATGCCGCCGCATTTTATACGAGCGGACGGGCGAGCAATGAGGCGGCATTTATTTATCAGCTTTTTGTGCGGCAGTTTGGCACAAATAATCTGCCCGACTGTTCGAACATGTGCCACGAATCCAGCGGCGCCGCGCTCAATGAAACAATCGGTATCGGCAAGGGATGCGTGACTCTGGAGGATTTTGAAAAATCGGACGCGATTTTCATCATCGGGCAGAATCCGGGGACGAATCACCCGCGCATGCTGACGACGCTGGAACGCGCGAAAAAGAACGGTGCCAAAATTGTTTCGCTCAATCCTCTCCCTGAGCCCGGCCTGATGAGCGTGGTAAATCCGAATCCGCAGGAATACAGCAATCCGGTTACTTTCGCGCGGAAGATGCTTTTAAATCAGGGCACGCCGCTCAGCGATTTGTGGCTGCCGGTGCGCATCAATGGCGACATGGCCGCACTGCGCGGCATCATGAAAGAGATGCTCGCCGAGGAAGAGAAACGACCCGGCGAAGTTTTTGATCACGATTTCATTGAGAAATGTTCGATGGGGTATGAGGAATTCATCGCGAATCTGCGCGCGACGCCGTGGGACGACATTCTTCAAAGCAGCGGGCTCACGCGCGAACAGATTCGCGAAGCGGCGAGCATCGCGATTCGCAGCAAAAAAATGATCTGCTGCTGGGCGATGGGGCTGACGCAGCACAAGAATGCAGTGGCCACGATTCAGGAGGTCATGAACCTGCTTTTCCTGGGTGGCCATATCGGACGCCCCGGCGCGGGACCATGCCCCGTGCGCGGACACTCCAATGTGCAGGGCGATCGCACTATGGGAATCTGGGAGCGCATGAATGATGACTTCATGGAGAAGCTCGGGAAAGAATTTAACTTCGTGCCGCCGAAGGAGCATGGCGCAGATACCGTCGAGGCCATCCGGTATATGCACGAAGGAAAAATATCCTTCTTTCTCGCACTGGGCGGCAATTTTCTTTCCGCCACGCCGGATACGGAATTCACCGCACATGCGATGCAGAAGTGCCGCGTTACGGCGCACATTTCCACGAAGTTAAATCGCTCGCATCTCATTACGGGAAAAATCGCGATGATTCTTCCCTGCCTTGGACGCTCTGAAATCGATCGTCAGGCAGAGGGTGAACAGTTTGTGACAGTGGAGGATTCCATGGGAATCGTGAATCCTTCGCGCGGGCATCTGGAGCCTGCGAGCCGGCATCTTCTCAGCGAGCCCGCGATCATTGCCGGTATTGCAAAGGCGACGCTGAAGGCAAAGAGCACGGTGATCTGGGATTTGCTCATCGCGAATTATGACCGCATCCGCGACCATATCGAACACGTCATCCCCGGATTCGAAAATTTCAATTCGCGTATCAGACTGGATATTTTTTACCTGCCAAACGAAGCACGGGATAAGCGCAAATTTAATAACGGCACCGGCAAGGCGAAGTTTATTACCTCGAATATCGAGCAATTTAATCTGCTGAAGGGGCAATACATCATGATGACGATCCGCGCGCATGATCAGTTTAATACGACGATTTACGGCCTCGATGACCGTTACCGTGGAATTTACAACGGTCGCCGTGTGGTCTTCATGAATCAGGAAGATATCGCGGAATCAGGATTGCAGCAGGGGCAATTCGTCGACCTGACAAGCCACTTCGAAGGCGAAGAGCGTGTGGCGAAGCATTTCCAAATCGCGCCTTTCAGCATTCCGCGCGGCTGTACCGCGACGTACTTTCCGGAAGCGAATGTGTTGATTCCGATCAACAGTACCGCAACGCGCAGCAATACCCCGACCAGCAAGAGTGTGATCATAACCATAGCTGCTTCGACGGATGCAGATGCCGCGCTGAATGAACTTCGGACTAACCTTCAGAAGGCTGAAGTTTAATCCGGTTAACGGGTTTTTGAGAAAATTATCCGGGCGGCAATGAGGATAAGAATGATGCCTGCAAAAAATACGCCCAGGAGAATCAATCCACGGCGAAAAGCCGCATTCATGAGATGATCGACGCGTCCGTCGAGCGCTTTCGTTAACTCTACGATATTCGATCCATTGCCATCGTTCTTTTTATCCAGGAGCTGATTGACCTTCGTCAGCGTCGAATCGAGATGATCGAGAATGGAATTCACTTCAGCGAGATTGCGAGAGATATCCGCCGGAGTGAACGTCTGCAGAGCCTTTGACTTATCCGCGAGATCATTGACGGACTGGAGGGTTGTATTGAGTGTTGTCGCAAGATGGTTTGCATTTTCCATCGTCGAGCGGACATCCGGCAGAAGCTCTTTAGCCAGGGCCTGATTGTGATCAATGCTCAACTGAAGTTTTGCGGGCCAGTCTTTAGGCAGATTTGCGAAGCTCTCCGGGCGAATCGCGGCAATGGGGAATGTCTCCGCAATCTGGGAAAGGGTGAGATCCGTCTGCTGCGAAAGGATGCGCGGGGTGCGCTCCATATAAAACATCATCCGCTCGCCATAGAGAAGCGAGGTATCCACCTGACCAATAAGTTTGTGCACACTGGCAAGGAGTCCTTTGGCAGAAGTCTTTGAATCAAACTCTCCGGCACGTACCCCTTCCAGATTACGCAATCGCACATCGGCTATTTCGTGAAGCGCGGGATTTTCTTTTTCCCACGCCGTAATCAGCGCGCGCAGATTGCTCTGCTGTTGCGGCGTAAGAATTTCGCCGAGTAGTTTCCATATTTTTTTGTTCTGATCTTCGTATAGACTAGCGAGCCATTCGCGCGCTCACCAAAGACTTTGGGAATCCAGTAGCGATTCACTGCCCATTTCCCGACAGAAATGAAGATCGCCATATCGAGGAGATTCGTCCGCGGATCGATGGATGCGGCTATAGCCATTGAGGAAGAACCAAGAAGAACTTTCCAGGATTGCGCAGTCACCCGCTTCGAGGCATCAGGCTCTTTCCGAATATAGTCATCCATTACGGACCACAGGGCGGCCACATACTGATCGGAAAAATCCATGACTTTCAGCTGAATCTGCCCGGACGTTAATTTGGGCGTTTCATTTGGAGTCGCAACATCGGAAATGGAGGTTTCACCCTGCGGAGGTCTTGCAGCGGATGAGTTTTTTGCCCCGCCTTCGCCAGCCATAAAAAGCAGAAGAGCCAAAATCAGAAGAGACTGGCAAATATTCATTTTCTCTAAGTTGCATTTCATTGCACCCGGATATTGGAGATTAGTCCTATCAGGGTCACGACCAATTGTCGTATGGATCAATGAAATGGTGGAGGCGACGGGAGTCGAACCCGTGTCCTCAAAGCCTTCCAAACGTTCGTTTACATGCGTATCCGATTTTTAATTTCGGCTGCTCTGCTGCGAATCGTCACGCCACAGAGAACCTAGTGTCCACGGGGCGAATTCGCTTCAGGGAGCGGTCACTCCACCCTGAAGTCTGCCTGCTGGTGTCGATTTCGTGCTTAGCGGGCGTCAGCTCGAAACCGTCGTGGCGAATTAGGCCGCGAGAGCTAGATCTTCGTAATCTGCGTTTATTTGGTTTTGACTCGATTTTTTACGAGGCCAACGAATCATCCTCGGCATGTGGACCGCTCTTCAAACTTCAAGTCGAAGCCGTGACGCCCCCATTTACTAACACTAACATTTTTACTGTAACCGATGAGCCTGCCAAACGCAAGGGCGCGGTGCAGGCGCAGGGATACCTCAAATTATAGGAACCGGATGCACCAGGGGTAGATGTAGTTCTCCCCGTTGCTGGCTTTCAGGATGCCCTTGATCATCAGGACCAGCCATACGATGAAAACGATTGGCACCATGACAAAGCCGATAAGGAACAGGCACATGAAGGCAGAAACCGCCATGTAGATACTGTAGGAAATCTGAAAATTCAGAACGTTGCGGCCTGCGGCATCGATCTCAGGACTTTCGGACTTCTTGAGGAGCCAGATGACCAGCGGCGCGACAATGTGGCCGAATCCTGAAACAAAAGTGATTAACGGACTCGCATGGGTGATGGTGACCCAGTTGCGCACGGTGATTGTGGATTGCGTGGAAGACGCGGTTGAGGGGGTATCGGATTGGGGAAGATTTTCGTCCATGGCTCTCCTTATATATCAAATCTTCGAAAGTAAACTACGCTTCGTGCTTTCCTGCCCTTAAGTGAAAAGAAAATTTGCATCTGTGGGACAGACAGGGTCTCCTTTAAAGGATGAGAAAACTTTTTCCCACAGTCCTCATGCTGCTTTGTGCAATGACCTTGCAGGCCGCGACTCTGCCGCTTTCGCAGACTTTCATTGGAAGTGACCGCTTCCAGCGCGTTATGAAGCAGGGAGTTGCGGAGAACTGGGCCGCTCTTCCGATTGGAGAGCGAACGGTCAAAGTCGGCCAGTCCCTGGTGGGAACCCCCTACCGGAATTACACCCTGGAGCTTCACGACCGTCTTGAGGCTCCTTCGGTCAATTTCGCGGGCATGGATTGCTGGACGTTTTTTGAGACCTCGCTCGCCTGCGCCCGTTTGCTAAAGGCAAAAACGCCGCCTTACACCCAGGAGGATCTGCTGGCGATGATTGAGAAGGATCGCTACCGGGGCGGGCATTGCAATGGCAAGTTCACCTCCCGGCTTCATCATCTGGAGGATTGGTCGTATGATAATGAGCGGCGCGGATTGGTGAAGGATGTCACCCGCGTGCTTGGGGGTGTTCCGCTGCATCGGCATATAACGGATATGGCATCCACCTGGCGTTCCTACCGGCAGCTTAAAGCCGATACCTCCCAGATTGATTTCATTCGCAGTGTGGAGATCAACCTTTCGCGCCGGGGAATTTACTACATCCCCAAATCCAAAGTCCCTCGCATCGAGTCCAAGCTCCAGAATGGAGATATCATCTGCGTCGTCTCCGCATCCTCGGGGGATTACACCTCACATGTAGGGATGGTATATCGGGACGGCAAAGGCGTGGTGCATTTTCTGCACGCATCCAAGAATCACCACCAGGTTCTTGTAGACGTCCGCCTTAGCGATTACCTGAACCATTACCATTCCGACCAGGGAATCATGGTGATTCGGCCGAATGATGTCTGATTAAACGGGAAGTCGGCGAAGGAGGATATTCACCCTCTAAAGAGAGGCTTTCAGATGCCTTTGCTAACTCATTAGCGTGGAATAACTTATTTCCTTACAAATCGGATAATTTCTATTCTCATCCTGAGGATGGATTCTCTGTAAATGGGGCTTGGAATCGGGAAAGGTTTTCGCCTAGTGTCTCAGCCTCTTTATGGAATTTATCAATCTTATCGTATTTGCTCAGGCAGCGACTTCGGGCGCGGCGGCTACTCCGGCCAATCCCTTCTTTCAATTTATTCCCCTCGTTTTCATCGTCATCATTTTCTACTTCATGCTGATTCGTCCACAGCAGAAGCGGGCGAAGGAACACCAGGCACTCGTTTCCGCAGTGAAAGCCGGAGATCGCGTAATCACGAGCTCGGGAATCCACGGTCTCGTTCAAAGCGTGAAGGATAAGACCGTCATGGTCAAAGTGGCGGACAATGTAAAAATCGAATTCGACAAGGCCAGTATCGGTTCTGTCGAACGCGGCTCCTCTTCTGAGGATGAAGTAAAAGCGTAACCCGACCTTTCTTTATTAAATCATTATGAGCGCTGTGTGGACATTTATAGCCGGGATGGTTTTGCTGATTCTGCTCGGGTGGTATTTCGTCACGGAGTCGGCGCTTCGCAAGCGGGTGCTGGGCCTGGTGCTCACTATTTTACTCGCCGCCTTTTGCATTCAGGCGGTGACTCCTCCGAAGGAAAAAATCCGGCTCGGTCTGGATCTTCAGGGCGGCACGTCCTTTTTGATCAAACTCGTTATCAACGAGGATAATCAGCAAAACATCGCAGGTCTTCTCGATCAGGCGGTGGAAGTCATCCGTAAGCGCATTGATAAATACGGTGTTTCCGAACCGGTCATTCAGCCCGTTGGGAAAGATCACATCCGCGTGGAAATCGCCGGACTCGATACCGCACAGCTTGAGGAAACCAAGGGCCAGCTTCAGCGGGTCGCCAAGCTGGAATTCGCGCTCGTGCATCCGCAAAGTGGCTCGATCATTCAGCAGCTCGATGCGCAGGCAGGCATCATTCCTCCCGGGTTTATTCTTAAGACAGCCGCCGATGAAGAGATCGAGGGCAAAAAAGTTTCCCAGCGTGTCGTTGTGCGTCGCGCGGCGGATATGACGGGCGAACACGTCCTTCGTGCCTTTCCTTATTACGATCAGCAGGGCTACGGGGTCTCGATTGAACTTGATAGCGTCGGCAAAAAACAATTTGGCGACCTCACCGCACAGCACATCGGCCAGCAGCTCGCGATTCTGCTCGATGGCGAAGTACAATCCGCGCCGAGCATTCGCAGCGCGATTCCGGACGGGCACGCACAGATCAGCGGTCACTTCAGTGAAAAGCAGGCGAGGGAACTCGCCAGCGTGCTGGAGAATCCTCTCCGCGTGCCGGTGAAGATTGAGGAAACCCGCAGTATTTCGGCGACGCTTGGTACGGACTCCATTCGCAGCGGTATCGCGGCGGGATTGCTAGGCCTTGTCATCGTCATGATCGGCGTATTGATTTATTACCGCTTTGCCGGTCTTGTCGCGCTTGTCGGCCTTGCGCTCAATGTTCTGATTCTCTTCGGGTCCATGGCCTTATTTCATTTTACGCTCACGCTGCCGGGTATTGCCGGTATCATGCTGACGATTGGTATGGCGGTGGATGCCAACGTGCTTATTTATGAACGTCTGCGTGAAGAAATGGCGACGGGTAAATCACTTTCTGCCGCGCTGACTGGCGCTTACGAAAAAGCATTCCACGCTATTTTTGATGCCAACGTCACCACGCTCATCACGGCAGTGATCCTGTTCTGGCAGGCAAGCGGCGCCGTGCAGGGATTTGCCATTACGCTTACGCTCGGCATTATTGCTTCCATGTTCTCCGCGCTGCTTTTCACGCGCACGGCCTTCTCCTGGCTCACGGCGAATTTCGGCCTGAAGAGACTTCGCATGATGGATATCAGCCCGAAGCGGACATTCGACTTTCTTGGTCAGCGGCATATCGCACTCGTGATTTCGCTGGTATTGATACTCGGTTCTATCGGCGTATTTGCCGTGCGTGGAAAAGCGAATTTCGGCATCGATTTTGTTGGCGGCGATTATATTGCCCTTGAATCCAATCCCGCAATCAGCGTCACCGATGCGCGGTCCGTTCTCGAAAAGGCCGGGCTCGCTCAGGATGCCACGATTCAGATCGAGCGGCAGGGAGAGAATGAATATCTCACCATTCGTACTTCGGAAGGAAAGGGCAGCCTGGTCCAGAAACAGATCGAGAGCAGCTTTCCCCAAAATAATGTGAAGCTTGCCTCGGAACAAAAAGTCGGCGCGCAGATTGGAAAAGAATTTGCGAAAAAATCCCTCATCGCACTTGGCCTTGGAATTATAGGCGTGCTTATTTATGTGACGCTCCGGTTTGAATTTTCCTTCGCACTCGGAGCGATCGTCGCGCTTATTCATGACATCGTTATCACGATTGGCATATTTTCTTTCGCGGGAATATTTTCTGGTCGTGAACTTTCCTTGGTGATGGTCGGTGCTATCCTGACGATTGCGGGTTACTCCATTAACGATACGATCGTTGTGTATGATCGTATTCGTGAAGGTCTGCATAAGGGCACGCGCGGAACGATTCAGGAGTTGATGAATAAAAGCATCAATGAAACGCTGGGACGCACGATTCTTACCGGGGGTTCCACATTATTGTCGATCTCCACCCTTTTCTTCCTTGGTGGTCCTGTGATGGCAGACTTTGCCTTCGCAATTCTGATCGGAATTCTCGTTGGAACTTATTCCTCTGTATTCATTGCCGCCCCGACCGTTCTTTGGTGGTCGAAATTTACCGGAAAGAGCATCCGCCGAGAAGTCCTGGAAAGCAGTGTGGTGGTTCGTCCGGCACAATAAATCGCTAAATATCAATGACTTATAAATATTTACTGCGTTTTATTGACGCAGTTTCCTCTTTTGAATAATCTTAACACTCAACTAAATAGAAAAAAGCCATGCCAGAAGTAATTGTCCGTAAAGGTGAACCCATTGATCGCGCGCTCAAGCGCTTGAAGAGTAAGCTTGATGCAGAAGGAATTCTTGATGAAGTCCGCCGTCTTCGTGCGTTCGAAACACCCGTTCAAAAAATGAAACGCAAAGCAAAGAACAATGCAAAGCGCCAGCGTATGAAATTCCGTTTCACAACAGCAGCGGCTCCTCTTTCCACTGCTTCGTAAGCAACGGTTGAGAAATATTTTTATTGCAGGCTGCGGCTTCCTTGGTGAAGCCGCAGCCTTTTTATTTCTTGATGCAGGATGGCGCGTCACCGGCATCTGTGGTAGTGAAGAATCCAAAGCGCGTTTTACAAATACGCCACTGGATATTCACATTGCGGATCTGACGAATGCAGATTCCCTGCGCGCGCTTATTCCCTCGGATGGCGCATTCGATGTCGTCCTTCATTGTGCAAGCAGCCGAGGAGGGGGAGAGGATACCTATCGCCGCGTTTATCAGGAGGGAATGCAAAATCTCGTTACGCTTTTTCCTTCAGCGAAACATTATTTTATTTCCAGCACTTCCGTCTATGCGCAGACCGATGGTTCTGTGATCGATGAAAGTGCGGAAACAAATCCATCACGGGAAACTGGCCGAATTCTCCTCGCTGCTGAAAAGATATGCCTGGATGCGGGAGGAACAATTCTTCGCCTTGCGGGATTGTACGATGCTTCACGCTGGATTCTTTTGAAGAAATTTCTTTCCGGAGAAGCGACCATTGATCGTGGGCCCGAGCGCTGGATTAATCAGGTTCACCGCCAGGATGCGGCCCGCGCGATTTTCCAACTGGTGAAGTTAAATGCACCTGCGGAAATTTATAACGCTTGTGATAATACACCTGTCACGCAACGCACGGTCTATGAGTTTTTTGCCGGGCACTTCCAGCGTCCGCTGCCACCGGAGGCAGAGCCGGATTTGCAGCGTAAACGGGGATGGACCAACAAGCGCGTTTCCAATGCAAAGCTGCGCGCAACAGGATGGCAGCCGCTATACCCGTCTTTTCGTGAAACGGTGAAATCTTTATAAGTGGGATCCGGTATCCGCTCTCCGTGCCAGACTACGATTTAGGAGCAGAAGGCGTCTGTGTGGATTCGGGTGCGATAGTGGCCTCGCCGGTTGCGGAAGTTTTTGCAGCGGGGCCGTGTGCCGAAGCTTTGGGAGCTGCCGGTGGCTTTGGGAGCGGGCCTTTATCCATCGCGAGTAGTTCAGTAACGGTTACAAAGCGATAACCCTTGGCCTTTAGCTGATCGAGCGTTTCGGGCGCGCCTTTTACTGTGCCTGCGTGAATATCATGCGAAAGAATAATCGCGCCGGGATGCGTCTGGGCAAGAATGCGGCTGGTCACTGCGGATGCACCAGGATCTTTCCAGTCAAGCGGATCGACAGACCAGATAATCACTTTCATGCCGAACTCGTCATTGATGCGCTTATTCAATGCAGAATTTGTGGCTCCGTAAGGAGGGCGCATAAGCGTGGGCTTTTTCCCGGTAACTTCGAAAATGATCTGCGAAGTCTTGTTAAGCTCACTCGCCACGGCCTCAGCAGAAAGGCGGTTCAGCGCTTTGTGGTCCCAGGTATGGCTTGCGATTTCATGACCTTCGGCGGCAGCGCGGCGAACAATGTCCGGATTCTGCGCTACCATTTCACCGAGAACGAAAAAGGTGGCTTTGACGTTTTTTTCCTTAAGCGTATCCAAAAGCTGCGGTGTTAGCTTGGCAGACGGCCCGTCGTCGTAGGTAATCGCAATCACCGGCTCGGTGGTATTGATGGAATTATACGAAATCTGAGGACCGGGTGGTTTGGCGGGTGCTACAGTTTTAGTGGCACCGGCCGCAGAGGGCTGGGCGGTGTTGACTTGCGGTCCATTAGAGTAAGTCTGGGCCTGGAGGGTCGCCGCTGCGAAGGTAGCGGCCAGAATAACGCGGGAAATTTTCATACGGATAAAGTGAATGTATCTGCTTTCGTTATGGTTTCAAAAATCTTTCGAGAATGACATGAAGATTTTTTACAGTTGTTTCAGGCCATAGTGCCTTTTGAGTGACAAGGGCGGTATTG
>JBDSIH010000423.1:0-3389 GCA_039918055.1 Chthoniobacterales bacterium | reverse complement strand
CCGGAGAAATTCGGAGCGGCTTTTTTATTTTCCAGGAGGAATTTTTAATGGGCAAGACCGGGGTAAATTCCTCCGCCAATTTTTCCCTTCGCAGCATCCCCCAGAAGATCACGCCACATGCGGTAGGGATTGCCAAAGAAAGTTTCTGAAAGGCCGCGATCCACCTGAAGGCCGGCGAGGATCTGCACTGCGCCGGGAGTATCGAAGATATTTTCCGAATAGAAAATACGTTGTCCCAAGGCGCGACGGCCAAATACCGAGACCGCAGCCTCGGCCTGCAAATTATTACGACGCGCAGGAGCAGGCCCCGGGATGACTACGAAGGCGCCCTTCCAATCAGAAGTAGAAACGCTTTTTTGAATGGTGAAAAATGCATTGCGGAGATTCTGGTATTGTTTGAGCGCCGCGCCATTGGCAAGGATCAGAGCATCCCTTCTAGTAGGACGGAGACTTTGTTCGAGTTGCTTCTGCGTGAGGCTTCCGGCGGCAATCCATTTGGTGACCTCCCCTTTCAGGTACAGGAGGATTTTATGGAGACGCTGCTGTTCGGCGGGGGCAAGCGTTGTATGCCCTGTAAGTCGCAGGGCCGTATCGATATTCGTGACGAGTTGGCGCGCATCCTGCCATTCCGAATGTGTGCCCGTGCCACCGCTGCGAACAATGCGACTGCCGACGCCATAGGTTCCGAGAATCGCATGTAGCAAAATTTTGGTTTCCGTATAGTGCGTCATAGGCATGGGGATGACATGCGTTTTTCCATGACTAATCCAGGTGACGGCTGGCGTATCCGCAATGATGATGAGCGGGAAGGTGGCGAGATTTTCCGCGCGGGTGAGCGCGTATTGATTGCGAAAGGAGGTATTCAGGACATCCAGCGCGGATGCCGTTTTAGTCGCGGGATGCTGCGCGGACAACGTGGCTGAAAACGCGAGAAACAGAAGGAAGGCGAGCTTTTTCACGAGGTCATGTAACGCCCCGTGCCCAGACAGGGAAAGAAATTTCGGCACGCTTGTCGAGAGGGCGGAAATTGTTTACAACCGCCACCCACCGTGACTCCATCCCGACTTAAGTTTCAGCTCGATGCCCAGGCCACCGGCTCCCAGGCGCGCGCGACGACGTTTCACACTCTGCATAATGAGGTGACGACGCCGGTTTTCATGCCTGTGGGTACGCAGGCCACGGTGAAGGCGCAGCTTCCGCAAACGCTGGAGGATTCCGGATCACAAATCCTGCTGGCGAATACCTACCACCTTCTCCTGCGTCCGGGGGCGGAAGTTTTTCGGCACATGGGGGGAATCCATAAATTCATGAGCTGGAAACGCTCCGTGCTCACGGACTCCGGCGGATACCAGATTTTTTCTTTGCCGCACTCGCGATCCATGACCGAAGCGGGGGCGGTCTTCCAAAGCTACATTGATGGGCGGACGATCATGCTGAGTCCCGAAGTGAGTATTGAAACGCAAAAGGATATCGGCAGCGACATCATGATGGCACTCGACCAGTGCGTGCCATCTACGGCAGATGAAACTATAGCACGCAATGCGGTGGAGATCACCCAGCGCTGGGCGGCGCGCAGTCTCGCGGCACGCGGGGAATCGCCGCAATCGATGTTTGCGATTATACAAGGCGCTCTTTATCCCGATCTCCGACGAATGAGCGCGGAAGGGCTCGTGGATATGCCCTTTGACGGATTTGCGATTGGCGGGCTCGCTGTGGGCGAGAGCAAAAATGAGCGGGAGGACATGTGCGAATTTACCGCTCAGCTTCTGCCACGGGACAAGCCGCGCTACCTGATGGGCGTGGGCACGCCGCTGGATATTCTGGAAGCGGTGCATCGCGGGGTGGATATGTTTGACTGCATCATCCCGACACAGGTGGCGCAGCGCGGTGGTGCATTTACCTCGCGGGGATACCTGCAAATGCGGCGCAGTGTTTATAAATTTTCCGACGAGAA
This sequence comes from Chthoniobacterales bacterium, assembly GCA_039918055.1. GTDB lineage: Bacteria > Verrucomicrobiota > Verrucomicrobiia > Chthoniobacterales > JBDTJR01 > JBDTJR01. The sequence goes on along the minus strand of JBDSIH010000423.1, from coordinate 1,435 downwards.
GCTTGATCCCACCTGCGATTGCCCGACGTGCGTTCGCTACTCCCGCGCGTATCTTCACCATCTCACTAAAACAAAGGAGACTCTCGGCTGGCAGCTTCTGGGTAAGCACAACTTCCATTTCTACCACCAGCTCATGCGGGATATCCGCATCAGCATCCTGACCGATACTTTCCTTTCGCTCTATCGCGACAAGCAGGCCTTTCTCCATGAGGATGATATGGATAACCCCAGTCTGATTCTTGCACCCAAACCCCAGAAGCGTCTCGCGCTTGGCCACTACGAAGTGCATATCGCGCGTGAGGGATTCGCGAATATCCGCCATGTGGCATCCGGCGAGATCATGCATTCTCGCACTTCGCCCATGGAAGAGGCGCGCAGCCTCTATGTGGAGCAATCGCATCTCGCCGAACGTTTACGTATTGACGCTACCCGTGATCAACCTCTTGTTATCTGGGATGTGGGGCTCGGCGCCGGAGCGAATGCCATGGCTGCCATCGAATGCTACGAGAAACAGCAGACTCCCCGCAAACTTCAGATCGTAAGTTTTGAAAATGACCTGGATTCGCTGCGGCTCGCTTTTAAAAACAACGATAAATTTACCTATCTGCGCCATAGCGGGCCTTACGCGTTGCTCAAGCATTCCACGTGGGAATCGAAATCCCACCCCGGCCTGAGCTGGATGCTGATCGAAGGAAACTTCATAGAAGTGCTGACACAATCTCCCTTCCCTCCCGACATTATTTTTTACGACATGTTTTCCAGCAAGACCTGCTCGGAAGCATGGACGCTTGATGCGTTCAGCCGCCTCTTCACGGCCTGCCAGGGAAGAAGCGTGCAGTTATTTACCTACACCTGCTCCACGGCAGCGCGGGTGGCCATGCTCGCCGCCGGCTTCCATGTGGCGAGAGGGCGCAATGCCGGAGAGAAGGTAGAGACGACGATTGCCTTCACGCCGGAAGCCCAGCCGCATATTGCACAGCATTTTGAGATTCTCGGTGACGAATGGCTCACTAAATGGAAACGCTCCGGCGCCAAATTTCCCGTGGAGATTTCCGAGGAAGCGCATCCCGCATTTGAGAAAATTATTTTAGAACACGCGCAATTTCGCGCTAATTAAAATAGTGCGGCACAAAGCCGCTCGTATTCTGCGTGATCGGCGTATTACTTTCACGGATCCCTATACCAGCGGCAACATCCTGCACGATCCATGAGCCGATGACGGGATAAAACCCGTCCAGGCATGGCGGTGTAAGAAGTTGCTGATAGATGAATTCCCCATCCGCATAGTCTCCCGGCGTAGAGGTTTCCTTTCCGTTTATGCAGAGCGTGATATTTGCGCCCTCGCGGCCAAAAAGGGGCTTCCGAGCGTAGTTTCCCATAAGCGGCTCGGCCGTTCGGAATGCAGGGAGAAGATTTGGGTGCTCCGGAAACATTT
>JBDSIH010000422.1:0-9713 GCA_039918055.1 Chthoniobacterales bacterium | reverse complement strand
GTGGCTAGGAGGGGAAAGCGTTTCTTCGTAGGCGCGTAGGCGTTTTGTTGTCTCAAACCCATCAATCCCAGGCATTTCAATATCCATCAGAATAAGGTCGTAGTGTCTGGTCTGTGTGAGCTGCAGGCATTCCTTGCCATCAACGGCTAATTCAACGCTATGACCCAGTTTCGTCAGTAGTCTCTGCATGACAAGGCGGTTGGTGGCATTGTCTTCCGTAACCAAAACGGAGAGATGAGGTCCCTGCTGATTTGGTAATATTTTCCGAAGAGAGGGGAGAGAGGTTGGACGTTTGACTGGTATCTTAAAGGGCAATACGACCGTAAATACGGATCCTTCTCCTGGCGTACTGGTCGCACATATTGTTCCCCCCATCAATTCTGCAAGGCGGCGGGAGATGACGAGCCCTAACCCGGTTCCTCCGAATTCCCGTGCGGTTGAGCTGTCTGCCTGGGTAAATGCCTTGAACAACTGGGCGACAACTTCTTCGGACATGCCGATGCCTGTATCGCTTACAATAAATTCCAGGTAAAGTTTGGCATCATGCTTCCTCTTCAATGGACGAACCTGCAACTTAATGGTGCCTGCAGAGGTGAACTTGATCGCATTGCTCAATAGATTCGTTAAAATTTGCCCGATGCGGATGTCGTCGGCTTCGATCACCGCAGGCAGTGCGGGATCAAGTTCCCAGTCTAAGGCCACGTTTTTGTTAATCGCAAAGGGGGCGAGGAAACGACATGCGCGATCGACCAGTTCGGTAATGGAAAATGTTTGCAGGTGAATTTCAAGAAACCCGGCTTCTATTTTTGAGTAATCTAAAATGTCGTTAATAATGACGAGGAGGGATTCACCGCTTTTTTCGATCAGTTCAACGTATTCCTGCTGCTCAGTGCTGAGTGATGTCTGATTAAGCAGTTCGGTGAATCCGATCACGCCATTTAAAGGTGTGCGAATTTCATGGCTCATCAGTGCGAGGAATCTTCCTTTTGCTGCAGCGGCAGACTCTGCGCTTTCCTTTGCCCGCTGCATGAGTTGCTCGGCTTCCTTATGCAGGGTAATGTCGCGAAGCGTAAGGACGTAAGCGAGAGGTATTGCGGGTTTTTCGGGAACAGGCAGTACGGAAACTTCGTAAATATGCGGTTGCCCGCCAACCTCCAGCTTCATTTGAAGATGATCCGGCTTTGGATTTTCCTTAAGCAGGCGCAGGAGCGGAGGCCAGCTCTTGAGGGTTTGTGTCGCAGATTTTCCAACATTCGATTCCAGATCAAGAGACAGGGTGAGACATGCCGTTTTATTCAGATCGACAATGCGGTTGTCCCGATCCACCACCAAAATAAGATCGGGCAGTCGCTCCATGAGCACGGATCGGGCCACGGGTGCCAAGGTCATCATGCGATGGCTGAATAAAGCCCACGCTACAAACAGACCGCTGAAGCTAAATGCCACCGGCGCATAATCAATACCGACCGTGGGAGATTTTCCCAGAAGATAAAGGATGTCCATGATTGCCGGCGGAAGTGCGGAAAGCAAAATGGTCCAGACCGCTTTTCTGCTCCATGGAGAAATATTCCGCATCGAGCGAATCAAAAATATGAAAACGCTTAGTTCGATCGCGTAGCACCAAAAGGCATAAAGCCAAAGCCATGGCCCATTGGTAAACAGGATTACAGGAAAGGCGAGACCCTCGGAGTAAATGCTGAATCCATAGCGCCACAGGGGTTGCCAGTCACTGGTCCAGGCAAGTAGCGCATTGACTATGGGTACGGCCGCAAAGGCGGGAAGAAGCCAGCCGATTAAAAATCGTCGCCCATGAATAAAGCGATACATTGATTCGAGCAGAAATACCGGAAGCCACGGAAGAATGGTGCCGCGCAGCCGTAGTAAAAATAAGCGTTCCTCGAGCGAATGTGCGTAAATTTCACAAAGTGAGATCACACACCATGCCGCACAAATCAGGATGGCCATGCCATACGGCAATGCCATGAGATTGTTTTTTTGGCTAAAACTGACGAATGCTATTCCTATCAGGAGACAGGTAGCAAAAATCAGAAGACTGAGAGTCCATTCCAAAGACATAATTAGAGGTCAGACAGTATTTTGAGGATGCAGAAATTAATCGTAGTATCCTGGATAGAGGTAGTGTTAGCGTAGGAAAAGGTGTTTTGCAAAAACAAACAGAAATCATTTCAGGAAGGCGATTTCATCACTTCTTTTTTAAAGGGTGCATTTCACTTATAAAGAATATCCATTCGATTCCTCCGCATATACGTCTGCACTGAATTTGCGGGAGAGGGTTTTGCGTGCACCGTTGAATCTGGCGTGGGAGGAAAATGCTTTCGCGGGAGAGAAGGATTCTTTTCATATCGGGTGCTTTAAGCAGGAACAATTAATTGCGACGCTTGTATTGATGCCTGTCAATAAATCAATAATGAAAATGAGGCAGGTTGCTGTGGATTTTGACTATCAGCGGCAGGGAATTGGTAATGCATTGGTCCGCTTTGCGGAGGAATTCACGAAGCAAAAAGGATATCGGAGTATTACTGCCAACGCCCGTTTAGTGACTCTGTCGTTTTATAAGACTCTTGGTTATTCTGCCGCCGGAGGCTCATTCATGGAAGTAACGCTTCCACACTACAAAATCGCTAAAGATTTGTGAGCTTGAGCGGGATTTAAGTTTGATTTTCTAATTCGGCAAGAATTGCCGCCGCTGGGGAGGGGGCGACTAGATCAAAAGCTATTTCCTCAGCAGCGAGTTCCGCGATGTAATCAAGATTCGCGGCTTTATTCAGGGAGCGTGGTTTGGCGTGTCCCACCATCCGATGGAAGTTTTCGGAATAAATTTGGCGAAGCACATCTTCCGGAAGGCGTAATCCGCGAAGCGGAGGTTCTTCATTGGGATACATGAAAAAATCCTCCACGATTGGAAAAGTATCGTCCGTTTCAAGAAATCTTCGGATGCATACGCCGCGCTCGGGATGCGTGGCATTCATCATGAGGCCGATATCGCTGCCATAGATAATGCGATCGGCATGGCGGATGAAAAATTCCCGGCTGCGAGCAGGATCTTTTGCGAGGTTGTGCATCCATTCCACACCGGGGGCAAGGTCGAAATAAATATTGGGATGTTCCTTCAGCACACGTGCCGCCTCTTCGAGATCGTGTGAAAGAAAAAAGAGGTGGGGCAGAATAAGGTTCAGCTGGGGATGTCGGGCAATCACATTGGCAATTTCCCGGTCAATCTTTGCCTTCGGAGGATATGTTTCATCATACCACCATTTATTTTGACGAGCCCAGAGTGGCACTGCCTTTTCATCCCAGAATTCAGGAGGATCGCCCACATGCCACAGCATTGGAAATCCCGCTTCTTCAAACCAATGAAATAGCGGCTGAAACTGGATGTCATCCAGCGGTCTGTTAATCGCCTTGCGTACAGAAGGCTTGCCGAGGAGGAGTTTTACTCCGTCAAATCCCAGGCTCTGCATGCGTTCGCCCTGGGCTATAAGCGCTTTCTGCACGGAAGAGGCGGGTTGCTCGAGTGCGGAGATCCAATCGATGCCGCCGAATAAAAATACGCGTTCGGGATTTTTCCATTTAATCCAGATTCCCTGCGCCTGTTTGAAATCGGCGGGATTTTCCGTATGGCGATCGATGACAAGAACACAAAATTGATCAGCGCCTTCGCGGGTGATGTCTTCCATTTGCCGCTGGTAGACATCGGTGGAATCAAAGTGGATATGGGCGTCGATAATCATAGATTTACCAGTTGTTCTCACCAGGATGAAGGGTCTCGATTTTCAGCGTTGTGAGCAGGGCAATACATCGTGATGTTTTTTGCGGAAAAGTCTTGTCATATTTGTCGCGTCAATGCTCGGCGAATTGGCGTGCCGAATCTGAAAGAAGAACCTGGCGTTGGCATTTCCTGGAATTCCTACTTGTGTTTCAAATTTCAGCCCAGCGCTTCACAAGTAGTGCGGAATTCTCACGCTTTCCGATCTGAGCAAATATTCCAACAGGCTTGGTCGTATGAAATACGAGGGAGGGGAATAGCACGAATCTTATCTGATTCAATTACAGTTAGTGGAGCAAAAATAAAAATGCAGATTTTTGAAATGATATTTCTCAAATGAAATACACGCAGTCCGTAGATCGAAAACGTATAAAGGCTGTGAGTATTTTCACATTAACCACAACCCTCTAATATCATGAGAAGTATATTGCTCGTTTTACTAATCCTGCTCCTCGTAGGTGCGCTTCCTACATGGCCATACAGTGCTTCGTGGGGATACTATCCCAGTGGCGGATTTGGTATCATCGTTGTGATACTGCTGGTTTTGGCGCTTGTTGGCCGCAAAAACTAAAAGTGCGCGATGTCGCAGGCGGTCCGAGCTGCAGCCGCTAATATTTGTTTGGAAAGTTTTGCATCCGGAACAGCACGGGCGAGTTGCATGGCTCCGACCAGTGTGGCTAAAATTGCCAGGGCCTTAGCCGGATCAGGCTGAGGGAGTGCGGAGTCGATAAAAGCGAGCATGCCCTGAACTTTTTTAGCATATGCTTTGCGAATAGGGATGGAATGTCCGCCAATCTCCTGAGCTAGGGCCGCGATGGGACAGCCCTTTTCAGGATGGTCCCGGTGCTCCGGGCACAGGTAGTAATGAATAAAAGCATCGATACCGCCCTTCTTAATAACCAGCAGCGCCCCGATGAAACGCTCATTCATGCTGCTCTCCAGAGTTTCCTTGATCAGCGTTTCTTTGGAGGAAAAGTAACTGTAAAAGCCTCCATGGGTCAGGCCTGCGTCGCCCATTAGGCTTGCAACGCCGACATTATTCAGCCCTTCTTTGCGAAAGCGTGCAGCGGCTAATTCCAGAATTTTTCGACGAATGGCTTTTTTATGATCCTTATCGTAACGCATGCGGAAAATTCCTATTGAATGATGACCATCATATGATAATTTGGAATACGAATCAACGGGAAAGATAACACGGAGTTTATAGATCATGACAAATAGCCAGGAACGCAGAGTAGTAATAACCGGAATGGGAGTTGTGGCTCCGAATGGACTGGAGGCAAAGACGTTCTGGAAAAATACCGTTGAAGGGCGAAGTGGTGTTAAACGCTACACGGCTTTTGATTCCACGGATTATACCTGTAAGATCGCCGGTGAAGTAGTGGGCTTTGATCCGCAATCTTATTTTAGCGACGCGAAGACGATCAAACGTTCCGATCGCTTTATGCAGTTTGCACTCGCGGCATCGAAAATGGCGCTGAGCGATTCCGGCATCGATCTTGAGAGTGTGGATCGCGACCGCTTTGGAGTTTGCATCGGTACGGGTATCGGTGGACTTGAAAGTGTGGAGCGTGCTGCACGGCGACTTATGGAGCAGGGGCCAACGCGGGTTTCCCCGTTTGCGATTACCTGCATGATGGGAAATGCGGCGGGTGGACTGGTATCGCAGGAATTCAACCTGAGCGGACCGGATATCTGTATCGTCACGGCCTGTGCAACGGGTGGGAACTCGATCGGTGAAGCCTGGCAGAATATTAAAAACGGCACGGCGGATATGTTCCTGGCCGGAGGTTGTGAAGCGACGATTACGCCGCTGGGTGTTGCCAGCTTTATGGCGATGAAGGCGCTTAGTTTACGAAATGACGATCCTGAAAGAGCGAGCCGTCCCTTTGACAAAAATCGTGATGGCTTTGTGATGGGAGAGGGTGCCGGAGTTATTGTGCTGGAAGATTTGGAACATGCGAAACGTCGCGGCGCGACAATTTACTGTGAACTCGCCGGCTACGGCTGCACCGCAGATGCGTATCATATGACACATCCGCATCCTGAAGGAAAACAGGTCGCGCGTGCGATGCAGATTGCCATGAGCCAGGCCGGAGTAAATCCGGGCGAGATTGATTATATCAATGCGCATGCGACATCGACTTCCGTTGGCGATCTTTGCGAAACACGGGGGATCAAGCTCGCCATGGGAGATGCGGCAAAAAAGGTGGCTATCAGTTCCACTAAGTCCATGACGGGGCATCTACTCGGAGGCGCAGGTGCTGTGGAGATGGCGATTTGCGCGCTTGCAATTCGGGATGGAGTCGTCCCTCCCACGATCAATCTTGATGAACCCGATACGGAATGTGATCTCGACTACGTTCCAAATACCGCACGGGAAAAGAAAGTGCGTGTCGCGATCAATAATTCATTTGGATTTGGTGGCCACAATACCGCGCTGCTTGTGAAGGAATTCGTCGCCTGATAGTTTGCGGAGGGTTACCGCTCGCCATCATTATTTTCTTCGGAAACGGCGGAAATATCTTCGAGACCGTTCTTTTTTAGAATTTCGGAAACATGCGAGCCTTGCCTGGCATTTTCGATATGAACCGCTAGTAGGAAATGTCCGGTTTTGAGTTTTTCCTCATAGGCCTTTGCCTCGAATTCGGGAATGCCAAGACCTATAAGCGTACCCACTATACCACCTGCAGCAGCTCCCGCAGCCGCACCGCTGAGGGCTGCAAGTAATGGGCCTGCGGCAATAAATGCACCCAGGCCGGGAATAGCAAGAGTTCCAATGCCCGCAAGTAATCCAATGGCGGCGCCGGCAATGCCACCGGTAAGAATGCCTGTGGTTGCGCCCTCGGGAGCCTTGGTGCTTTTCACATGAGCAATATCCCGAAAACCGCTCGAATCGGGAACTACTGCAGAAATATTCGATAATGGAACATTGGCATTTTCCTGAAGGTCTGCGATGACGACATCAAGTTGACCGGCAGATCGGGCTACAGCGAGGATGGCTTTTGACATAGAGTTATCTTCTTTTGATTTCGAGTTTATTGATGATTTTGTGAGCGCCTGCGTCTTTGGCTGCGCTCATGATAATGGAGATTTCTTTCCGGCTTTTGACAGGGCCCCTAAGTGTCACCACGCCGGAAGCGGTGATGATCTTTATGTTTTTAGCGAGTGCCGAAAGTTCTCCATTAAAAACAATGGTATGCCGAATGGCAGCGGTAAGTTTTATATCTTTTGGAGATTCGGACTGATCCAGCGGCGTCTTTGTATTTCCACTCTGGTCACGGACATTGCGTCCCGTGTTATCCGCATTAACGGATGCGTTATTGGCGAAGGCAGCACTGGTGATTGCAAGAATCCCGCAAAGGATGAGAAGTTTTTTCATAGACTATGTAGATCGTTCTTCAGGCAGTAGACGAGGGGAAGTATTTCATTCCTTATACGGTCATAGGCAAAAAAACTGATGTTTAGTCATTTTTCACTTCACCAAGGGGGAGCCTCCGAAATACGGTGGCGGAAGATTATTCATTTAAAAAAGACGTCCCTTTATGCTTACCCGAGTTTATTCCACCGCGATTCAGGGCGTCGATGCCGTTGAGGTAGAGATCGAAGTGAACTGCGGTGGGCGCGGGGAGCCGAAGGTTATTGTAGTCGGCCTGCCGGATGCTGCGGTGCGGGAAAGTAAGGATCGCGTGGTCACGGCAATGTGGAATAGCGGGTTTCGTCCTCCGACAGGACGCACAACCATCAATCTCGCGCCTGCAGATATTAAAAAAGAGGGCCCGAGCTTTGACCTGCCGATTGCGATTGGAATGATTGCCGTGGCACAAGAAGCGGAGATTCCGCGTCTTTCGCATTGCGTGATCGCGGGGGAACTGGCGCTGAATGGAGAGATACGCTCGATTCGCGGCGCACTGGCAATGGCGATCGAGGCACGGCGACTGAAACGAAAAGCCATTCTCCTTCCGGAGGCTAATGCGGCGGAAGCTGCTGCCGTGCAGGGGATCGAGGTATATGGAATGAAGACGCTGCGCGATACGTATGAATTTCTGACGAAGAAATCGGAGCGTGAACCAATGGCTGTGGATCTGGATGCTTTATTTAATACCGGCCAAGCCGCGGATGTGGATTTTTCGGAAGTTAAAGGACAGGAAAATGTAAAGCGTGCAATCGAGGTGGCGGTGGCGGGGGATCATAATCTTTTATTGATTGGCCCTCCGGGTTCGGGCAAGTCGATGCTGGCGAAACGGATTCCCACGATCATTCCAGCCATGACGCTGGAGGAAGCGATAGAGGCGACAAAAATTCATAGTGTTTGCGGAACGCTGGATGCTAATAAGGCGATTGTGAGCATACGCCCTTTCCGCTCACCCCATCATACAATTTCTGACGCGGGACTTCTTGGCGGTTCCACGAACCCGACCCCAGGAGAGGTGAGTCTTGCACATCGCGGAGTTCTCTTTCTTGACGAGCTGCCGGAATTCAAACGCTCCACATTGGAAGTGATGCGTCAGCCGTTGGAGGATGGAAAGGTAACTATTTCGAGAGCGGCTGGTTCGATGACATTTCCTTCGGAATTCATGTTGGTTGCCGCAATGAATCCCTGCGCCTGTGGATTCTTCGGCGACCCTAAGCGCGAATGCCGCTGTTCGTCCGCTCAGGTTGAAAAGTATCGCCAGAAAATATCGGGTCCGTTGTTGGATCGGATAGATATCCATGTGGAAGCGCCCGCGGTAGACTATAAAGATATCAGCTCGAATCGCCCTGCCGAATCATCGGAAAAAATCCGCGAAAGAATTAACAAGGCGCGCGCGATACAAAAAAAGCGTTTTGTAAAAAATGCAAAAGTGCGCGCGAATTCGCGGATGACCCACGCCATGCTGAAAACGCATTGTGAGTTGGATGAGGATTCCAGGGAGCTTTTGCGCCGAGCAATGGAAGACTTGCAATTAAGTGCGCGGGCCTATGATCGCATTCTAAAAGTCGCGCGAACAATTGCGGATCTGGGCGACTCAAAAAATATCGCGAGTTCCCATATCGCCGAAGCCATCCAGTATCGGACGCTGGATCGCAATTTGTGGCATTGACGCGGACAGGCAGCCTGCGCTTGTCCAGAATTTCTCATGTTTTCTGCCCGAGCCAGACGGCCATGAGGCCGGCACGGCTGTTGACGCCGAATTTACGGAAAATTTCGGTGATATGTTTGTGGGTCCTGCCTAGGGTCTTCCCTATCTCCACGGCGATCTGTTTTTCGCTGCGTTCGGTCAGGAGGAGTTGCGCAATCTGACGCTGGATGGGAGAGAGGGGGGTGTCGGCAATGAGCAGACCATGACTGAGAGCGACTTGACGGTGGAACCATTTGAGGCCCCGCAAGGCATAAGCGGCAATGGCCTCCTCAGCGGCGGTAAAATCTTTTTTCCTCCCGACCCGTTGGAAGTTGAACATGGATTCGTAGTCCTGATTCACCGGGAAAATAACCACGCACTGATCGTGGAATCCGCGGGAGGCATGGAAGGTCTGATAAAATTCCTCCTCGAAATACGCGGGTCGCATTTCATTGCGGAGTCGAAAGGAGCGAAATTGCCCGACATCGCGCGCGGCTCGGATGTAGCCGTCGTTAATCTGCTGGCGATTCCATTTGATCGTCTGGGCGGTGGCAGATTCCTTGTGGATGGGGGCTGGATAAAGATACCGGTTGGCGCCCGGAGGAAGACCCGGGCGAAGACCTTTCAGAGGATCGTCCGGCTCGGCGTTGAAGCGGAGGTAGCCCAGCCAATAGGCATTTCCAGCGTCGATCATTTCGCAGATGCCCTCCATCAGGTGGAAGAGCGCCTGATCCGTCTCGGAGGTCGGGAAATCGCTCAACGAATCCCACAGGCGATGTATGGCTTCTTGCTGGGTCTTCGTCATGGGTCGGGAGATCGTTTTT
>JBDSIH010000421.1:0-5811 GCA_039918055.1 Chthoniobacterales bacterium | reverse complement strand
AAGAAGCTTGGCGTGGAAGTTGACGAATATGATCAGATCGCGCCTTTCCTTGAAATCTCCAAGGACGGCAAAACGGTAAAAATTCCCGCTCTTATTGCACCGGGCCAGGCTGATGACTCCATCAGTGTGGCGCTGGGCTACGGCCGTACCAAGGTTTCCCACCTCATGGAGGGAGTCGGGTTCGATATCTATCCTCTCCGCAAAAGTGGTTCCATGCGCGTGCTTCCCGAAGTGGATGTCAAAGTGTCGGGCGGAACCTATCACTTTGCCATCCAGCAGGCCCACTCCAGCATGGAAGGCCGTGATCTTGCCCGTGAAGGCACGATCGAAAAATATAAGGAAGAGCCGACTTTTGCCCAGACCATGGGAATGGACGGGCATATCCCGGAAAATATTTCTCTCTACACCAATCCTAAGCTGACTTCTACCGAGCAGTGGGCGATGACGGTGGATCTTAATACATGCAGCGGTTGCAATGCCTGCATCGTGGCCTGCCAGGCAGAAAATAACGTTCCTGTCGTCGGTAAAGATCAGGTCATCAAAGGCCGACACATGGGCTGGATCCGTCTGGATCGCTGGTTCGCCGGTGATGAGCACAATCCTGAAATGCTCGCACAAGCCGTCATGTGTCAGCATTGCGAAAGCGCGCCGTGTGAAACGGTCTGCCCTGTTAACGCCACGGTGCACAGTGAAGATGGCCTGAATCTCATGGCCTATAATCGCTGCATCGGCACCCGCTATTGCGCGAACAACTGCCCTTGGAAAGTGCGCCGATTCAATTATTTCGATTACAATCAACGCCCGATTGACGAACTCTATTACGGTCCGATTGCTAAAAAGGGAATGGCGGACAGTCTGAAAATGTCCAAGAATCCGAATGTCACCGTCCGCATGCGTGGTGTCATGGAAAAATGCACCTTCTGTATTCAGCGAATTGAAGAAGCGAAGATCGGCCGCCTCGTCGAAGCCGGTGCGCAGGACAAAAATAAAGTTAAGATTGCTGAGTTCAAATCTGCATGCCAACAGGCCTGCCCTTCAGACGCCATTGTCTTCGGTAATGAAAATGATCCGAACAGCCGTGTCGCCCGTTTGCGTAACAGCGAACGTGGCTATGTCACCCTGAAATATCTTAACACCCGTCCTCGCGTGACTTATCTGGCGCGTATCAAGAACCCAAATCCGCGTATGCCTGGAGCGGAAAAGGTCGGACACATTAATACCGAGCACGAAGGACCTCATCCGGCAGGTGAGGACCATGCAGAGGGGCACGAAGCACCCGCAGCAATCGCTCATCCTAATCCTCACGGAGGAGATGCCAGCTAAGGCATAATTAATCATGGCGAACGGAACTTTAACTCCAGTCGAGCAGGCGGATCCGGATATCCAGCAGATCCAGAAGGTACCTTTGGTTCTCAACCAGAGAACCATGTCGTGGATCAGTAATTACATCAGCTCCATCGTGGAGGGGCAGACTCCTTCATGGTGGTGGATTTCAATTTTCTGCACCGGCACGCTGATGCTCGTTTGCTTCAGCTGTCTTGCTTACCTTATTTCCACCGGTGTCGGTGTATGGGGAAATAACCATCCTGTAGGTTGGGCATGGGACATCACCAACTTCGTTTTCTGGATCGGTATCGGCCATGCAGGAACGTTGATTTCGGCGATTCTCTTCCTGCTTCGCCAAAAATGGCGCACGGCTATTAACCGCGCCGCAGAAGCAATGACGCTTTTCGCGGTTGTCTGCGCTGGTATTTACCCTGCCCTGCACGTCGGTCGTGTCTGGATGGCATGGTTTCTGGCTCCAGTGCCGGACGCAAATGGCATCTGGCAGAACTTCCGCAGTCCGCTTTTCTGGGATGTTTGCGCGGTATCCACTTATTTCTCCGTATCCATATTGTTCTGGTACACGGGATTAATTCCTGATCTCGCGACCATTCGTGATCGCTGCACTACAAAGACCAAAAAATTCGTTTATGGAGTCATGGCGCTCGGCTGGCGGGGTGGTAATCGTCAGTGGCGCCACTACGAAATGGCGTATCTTTTGCTGGCTGGTCTTTCCACGCCGCTCGTGCTTTCCGTGCATAGTGTCGTTTCCTTCGATTTCGCGACTTCCATCCTGCCTGGCTGGCATACCACGATTTTCCCTCCCTATTTCGTGGCAGGTGCAATTTTCGGCGGTTTCGCAATGGTGTTAACCCTTATGATTCCGGCCACCTTTGTCTGGCCATCGTTGCGCGACCTTGTAACCATGCAGCACGTGGATAAAATGTGTAAGGTCATTCTGCTTACCGGATCCATCGTCGGCTACGCCTACCTCATGGAGCTTTTCATGGCATGGTATAGTGGCAACATTTACGAAAAATTTGCTTTCTGGAATCGTGCCTTTGGCGCGCATTCATGGTGGTTCTACTGGTCCATGATGTTCTGTAACGTGCTCGCTCCGCAGGCATTTTGGTTCAAATGGGTGCGGCATAACGCCTGGACGGTGCTCGTCATTTGTATGTGCGTTAATGCAGGTATGTGGTTCGAACGTTTCGTCATCATCGGAACCACGCTTCAGCGCGATTTCTTCCCATCTTCATGGCGTCTGTTCCATCCGACCTGGGTGGATATCTGGACGTTCATCGGAACTTTTGGTTTGTTTACGACGCTGTTCCTGCTCTTTATCCGTTTCCTGCCGATGGTTTGTATGTTTGAAGTGAAAGCCATTCTTCCGGAAGCAGATCCACACCATGGAGAGGACCATCACTAATGGACGTCGCAGGTAATACAGCTTCTCCCGTTCATGCAATGGGTGCGGAATTTGACAGCGCTCGCTCGCTCTACAAGGCGGCCGAAAAAATCCGCGATGCCGGATTCCGGCATTGGGATGTTTTCTCACCCTTTCCAATTCACGGAATGGATCATGCCATGGGACTGAAGCGGTCCTTCCTTAGCAAGCTTGTGTTCATAGGCGGTCTTACGGGTATCTCACTTGCCACCCTGATGACTTTTGGCGCATCCAGTTTTATCTACCCGCTTGTAGTCGATGGTAAGCCGACAAATTTTTTCACCGTGCCGGCATTTTTCCCGATCATGTTTGAATTCACGATTCTGTTTTCTGCATTTACCGCCGTATTTGGCATGCTGATCATTAACGGCCTGCCACGCTGGAACCATCCGCTTTTCAACTGGGATTACTTCAAGAAATTCAGCGAAGACGGATTTTTCCTGGCGATCGAGGCAAATGATCCCCAGTTTTCCGAGAAGCGCACCCGCGATTTGCTCGAGAGTATTGGCGGAACAAACATCACACTGGTGCACGAGGATTAAAAGATGCTGCGTTACTTTTTCATAGGTCTTGCCTTTCTCATTTTGCTGGTCGTCTCCATGGCGGGATTTCGCGGACACAAATCCACGCGTCCCCCGATCGAGATTTTCCCGGACATGGATCACCAGCCAAAGGTAAAGGCACAGGTTTCTAGCAGTTTCTTTGCAGATGGCCGCGGTGCACGCCAGCCAGTCGCGGATACCGTGCCAATGGGATATTCCATGCCCATGCACAAGCCTGTTGACGGTTCGACAGGCTCATCCACCAGTCCTTACAAAAACATCCAATTCAGCGTGTCTCCGGATTACTACAATACCGGTAAGATGGGCGACCAGTGGGGTACCGGCATTCCCATGGAAGTAACGCCCGCGCTTCTTGATCGCGGACAGAAACGCTTTAACATCAATTGCGCAGTCTGCCATGGCGCAACGGGTGAGGGGAAGGGCATTGCTTCCAAATACGGAATTGTGGCCATCGCCAACTTCCATGATAAACGGCTCCGCGATATGGCGGACGGCGAAATTTTCAACACCATCACGCATGGTAAAAATACGATGATGTCCTATGGCGCAAATGTTCAGGTGCCGGACCGGTGGGCAATTATTGCCTACATCCGGGCTCTTGAGCGCTCACAGGGCGCGACAATTAACGATGTGCCTGCCGAAGAGCGGGTGAAACTGGAGGCACAATAAAGGACTTATGAGCGATCACGGATCGAAAGAAGTCAAAGAGGAATACTTTGATTATAAAAATGTAGGCAGCCACTTCGTGGTGCTTGCCCTGCTTGCTGTTGTTTGCCTGGGAGCCTGTTTCGTATTGGCACTGCATTCCAAAGCGGACCAGACGCAGTTTGCTTTCTCATGGCTCTTTGCCTTCATGTTCTTCTTTACCATGTGCGTTGGCGGACTGTTCTGGCAGTTGGTGCATTACGGCACGGATGCCGAGTGGAGTGTTGTCGTGCGACGACAAATGGAAAACATGGCCTGCCTTACCCCTGTATTGGCCTTGCTGTTTATTCCTCTGATTTTTGTTCGGCATGATCTTTGGACATGGATGACGATGCTGCCCGGGCAGGATGTCATTCTTGACGAAAAAGCGGCATACCTGAATCCTAAGTTTTTCTGGATTCGCACGGCGTTCTACTTCGTATTTTTTATTGGCGCCTCATTTTTGTTCCATTGGAACTCGGTGGCGCAGGACAAGAACGGCCTTGCGAAATACACGGTGCGTGCCCGCAAGATGACCTTTGCAAGTCTGCCTTTCTTCGCCGTCTGTCTCACCTTCGCGGCCATCGACTGGCTGATGAGTCTGAACAGCCACTGGTTCTCCACGATGTGGGGTGTTTATATTTTTGCCGGCACGGCGCTTAGCTCCATGTGCGTGCTGGTGCTGATTATCCGTGCGCTTGATAATGCGGGCTATTTCAAGGGCGTTATCACGGCTGAACATTACCACCTCATGGGCAAGTGGATGCTCGCCTTCACTGTTTTCTGGGCATACATCGGATTCGATCAATACATGCTGATCTGGTATGCTAATATTCCGGAAGAAACCGTTTACTTCCTGCTGCGCAATTCAGGTTCCTGGTGCAATATGAACTGGGTGCTGGTTATCGGACATTTCTTTATTCCTTTCGTATTTCTTCTTCAGCAGCCGCTGAAAGCGCGTCCCCGCCTTCTTTGTGTCGTGGCGGTATGGGTATTAGTCATGCATCTGATGGATATGTATATCATCGTTCTCCCGGTCCTGCACAGAACGGGTGTTGACGTAAAGCCATTGGATTTCCTATGCGTAGCGGCAATTGGTTTCACGCTCGCGGCGGTTTTCCTTAAACGGCTGGGTAATACACCACTCTGGCCGATCCGTGATCCGCGCCTGGCACAATCTCTGAATACGAAAAACTAATGACTGCGCATACCCAACAAGCTCAGCCTAAATCCCTCTGGCCGATATTTCCTATCGCCCTGGTGATGATCGCGTTGTTTTTCATCGCCTCCCAATACCTGCTTTCTTCGAATCCCACACCGGATGAGGAAGCGGAACGGGCTGCGTTGCGCACCAAGAATCTGGAAGAAGTTAACAAGGATAATGAAGCCAAACTGATGCATTATGCATGGGCGGATAAAGCCAAGGGCGTTGTCCGTATCCCCATCAATCGCGCGATGGAGCTGACTATTCCTGCGCTTAGCCAGAATCATCCGCATCCCGCTTATCCTGTAGCCACCCCGATTGCTGCTGTTCCGGTAGCCGCTCCTGCCACACCGCAGGCTTCTCCCGCAGCATCAGCAACTCCACAATCTTCACCCGCGCATTAGTCCATGAGTCAAGGAAGTCCAATTACATCCATTTCTCCAACGGCCATAAAGCCGGATGATGCGGAGCGCCATGAACTGGCGGAAATCGATCGTTCCACCCGCCTGCCGGTATTGGTGTTTTTTGCCACCGCAATTGTCTGGCTGCTTGTAGGTTCGCTGCTGGCTTTCGTTACCTCCGTGCAGATT
>JBDSIH010000420.1:0-2620 GCA_039918055.1 Chthoniobacterales bacterium | reverse complement strand
CAGGAGGGTACAAGCAAGGCAAAGCAGTCGCTTCATTTTTCCATTTTGCATCCTGATGGCAGCGTTTTGCAAGCGGACAGTCGCTGGTTTGGGTTAAACTTTATAAATTGCTATTGCTTTCCGATATGTCCGCACGAAAAATGCAGGCTTCCAATGTCCACTTTGCGCCACATCAAAGTCCGTAACTATCCGCCGGACCTGAAAAATTTTCCCAATTTCCTTATTCTGGGTCCGCAACGCACCGGAACGACATGGCTTTACTTTAATCTCACCCTACATCCCGAGATATCGATGAATCGCCTCAAGGAAACGTATTACTTCAATACGCTGGGCGAACCGGACCATTCGCATTTTCGCTATCCGTATCTTGAGGATTACCTGGCGTCTTTTCAGGAGACCTTCGTGGAGAAAATAAAAAAGCAGTATGTCTCTCTGCGAAAATCCTTTCGTTATTATAATCCCAAAACCATCGGCGAAGCGACGGCCTCCTACGCCACGATCCCGGAAGAGGTAATTTCAGAAATCGTGCAGCTCAAGCCGGACGTGAAGGGAATCATCATGCTGCGCCACCCGATCGATCGTGCGTGGTCGCATGCCAAAAAAACCGCTGTGCGCGACAAACCTCCCGGCACCGTGGTCAACCTCCCCATCCTGCGCAGTTTCTTTGAAAGCCAGGGGCAGCGGCAGCGGGCGGATTATCCCACGATGATAGATACCTGGAAGCGCAACCTTGCGCCGGGAAACCTGTATCTCGGCCTGTATGACCGCATTATTACGGAGCCGAAGGAATTGCTGAATGATATCGAGCGATTTCTCGGCGTGACGACCAATGCGCTCTTCCTGAATCGCCATCTCGTCACCCGCGTAAATCCGACGCCGCATCTCGATATGCCACCCGATATCAAGGAATTCCTTGAGGACTTTTTCCGCAAGGATTGCGAGACGTATAACGAACTCGTCGCCTCGTTAAGAGCGAAGCAGACCTGACATCTATTTTTCCGTCGGTGGGAAAAAGAAATTGCAGTCGCGGTCGGCCTTTGCGCCTTTACTCAAAAAGAAATCGCGAACCTCATTACTGCAATACGCGCCGCCCGGCGTCATCGGATTCAGATTAAGATAGATGCGTCCACCCGGAAGAAGATGCTGCGAGGCATCATTGAGAAAATAATCCCACTCCGCAGGCGCCCACGGATTCGGTTTCCAATGTTCATTGAAAACAATCGAAAACGCGGTGATCAGATTGTATTTCGCGCCGGTATCCGGTAGCGGTTTGAATTTTTCCACGCGATGCGCAGATCGCTTTAATCCAAAGAGCTGAAACATTTCCTCGTAAAGCTTTGGTTCTTCGAGATCCAGACCGAATCCCGAGTGACCGAGCACTCGGCAGACAAAAAGAAAGTATCCCGCGCCGGAGCCGATATCGAGAACATGCTGTGGCGGCATTTTATCCAGACCGATTTCCCGCACACGGTGAATGTTCATCTTGAGATAAACTTTTGCATCCGTGTATTTGCGCCAGTTACTGGCTTCACCGGGCAGGCTGTACGCCTCCTGGATACGCTTGAGCTCGACAGGATCGATCTCTTTCAAAAAGCGATCGACAGGAATAGGCCGCAAAGAAGAAATCGCACGTTTAATGGCTTCCGGATTGGCAAGTTTTTTAAGCTTATGCGTCAATTTCATGTTAAAAGTTCTTTCGTCTACGTGCTTGAGATTGAATTAAACCTTTTGTTGCCGGATAAATAAACCATAAGTTGCATGTTTTGCACCCGTAGCTCAGGGGATAGAGCAGTGGATTTCTAATCCATTGGTCGCAGGTTCAAATCCTGCCGGGTGCGCTTTTCGGGATTAAATAGTTACATTTAATTTTATAAGAACGCTCGATTCACTACCACTGATCACCGGGAGGATTTTTATAACCTCACAAAGCCGGATGGCATTTCTGCTTGTAACGGTCTTTCTAATCATGGCTGGCAGCGCTGTTGCGGCACCGTCGGCTGATCTGCTGGCTCCTGGTGGATGGAATCTCATAACTGCGAAACCCGGCGAGGCGTCTTTGGAGACGGTGAACGCTGCATCGGAAGGTCACGAGGTCTTGCGCCTTGTCATCAATACTCCTACCGATCCGGTCTGGAACAGTCAGGTGATACGCGCTGTCCCTGCTGATGTGCCTTCCGGGCATTTGCTCTGGTTGCATTTCCGGGCGCGATCGGCGACGCGCAATTCCCTGCGGGTCGCGTTGGCACAGAATGGGCCGCCCTATGAAGGAGTGGGAGTGCGGGTATTCGCGCTGACGCCGGAGTGGCAGGATTACACGGTGGGTGGACCATCACCCGGGCTTGGCGCCAACAGCCTCGGGGCCCATTTTCAGGTTGGAAAGCAAAAGGGCATTATTGAAATCTCGGATGTCACCGTGACCGATGCCGGTATGGATCCGAGCCTGGCTGTCGCCCTCACAGCCATTCAGCCGGAAAAGACAGAGGCCCGCATTGAGAAAATCCGCAAAGGAACCCTGAAAATAAAAGCGGTTGATGCAGCGGGCCAGCCAATACAGGGAGCTGCGATAAAAGTCACACAGACGCGACACGCCTTTCTCTTCGGATCAAATCTTTTCCCCCTG
>JBDSIH010000419.1:0-8817 GCA_039918055.1 Chthoniobacterales bacterium | reverse complement strand
TGCGAAGCGCGATTTTCAGGCGCAAAACCGTTTGGGCCCATGTACCCGGAGATCTGATTGCTTATCCGATCGTAGGCAATGAAGTGTCGGTCTTTCGGAAGATAATACCAGGATGCAGGTCCATTGTCATTATTCTCAAAATAGGAGAAAAATTGCGAAGCGCTGCGATAGGGATGATAAGGTTCGTAGTCGCGAAGGTTTAGATTGCCTCCAAAAAGAAAATCGCGCCATTCATATCTTAGCTTATCCTGAGGAGGGATTTCACGTCCATCGAGCGTGGTGACTTTTTCAATTGAGGATGTTCTGTTTGTGGAAACATTGGTTACTTTTACAAGAGTTCCATCTTTTAAGATCGAATACTCTGTGTAGGTATAACGCTTTTGCGGAAAAATCATCTGCTGGATTGAACCCTGCCATGTCCACAGCATCGACAATACGAGCAGCAGCGTAAGCACATTTCCGGCCTTGCCATACCAGGGCATACGGCGAAATTTTCCGAGGCTGACAAATGCCCCTTCACAGGAGAAGAAAATGGCAATCAAAACGGGGAGGGAAGATTCCAGTGCATTATGAAATGCATAATCCTGCGTCTGCACGGCACCCCAACATGCCGCTATGAGGGGTAATGCGCGACGTCCATACCATCGCCCGGGCTGTATGCCAATCCAGAGAGCGGCGAAATAGAACGTCAATCCGGTCACGGCATCCATTACGCCGGGAATGACCAGACCCCAATTGAAAGGTGCGGGGATGGAGCCCGGCAAGGACACCCACCAGCCGATAAGGAAAAGCGGAACGATCGTCGCCAATATGTAAAGCAACATGCCGGGAATGCATTTTCCCCAGAAAATCTCATTTCGTGTGACGGGGCGATGAACAAGGAATGCCCATTGATCCCGCCGAAGTTCGGTAAGAATCTGGAGGAATCCAAGAGCCGCACCGACAACAGGAAAACCAAAAGTTGTTATAAGCAAAAACGAGGGCGAACACAGGCTTTGCCATATATTCCGGTAGTTGTCGAATTGCTGTGGATTGGGACGTAGCGTATACAACATCGCACCCACTACGCATCCGGCAGCGAGCAGTGCCCATTTGAAATTTTCGCGCCATTCTTTCCAGAAAAGTGTTTTCATTTTGTTTCCTCCAGATCTTTGGCAAAGAAACTTTTTTCTCCACGTTCTCCGACATAGCTTATGAAGGCATCCTCAAGGCTGAGCGGCACGTCCTCGATGGAATCGAAGTTCAGTGCGCGAATTTTGCGTTCTGTATCCTCGTCCAGATTGGCGACCGTAATGCTGAGTTCATCCTCCGTGCGGAAACTTTGAAGAAGTCCCGGGATTTTCGGCACTGATGGGCCCTCTCCCTTATAGTGAAGCGTGAACTGGCGTACGCGGCGACGGAAGGTATCGAGCTTACAACTGGCACGAAGAATACCGCGATCAAGCACGGCGATCTGGTCCGCCACGCGTTCGACATCCGAAAGGAGGTGCGAGGAGAAAAGAATCGTGCGGTCCTCGCGTCGCGTGACGTAGAGCATTGATTGAATCAGGCTGCGACGAGCTACGGGATCAAGGCCGAGAGCGGGATCGTCGAGAATCAAAAGTTCCGGTTCGGGAGCAAGTACCATGGCCAGGCAAAGGCCGGCCCGCTGTCCACGCGATAGATTCCCCGACTTGTTTTTCAAATCCAGGCGAAAATGGGAAAGCACGGCATGGAAAATTTTGTTATTCCAGCGAGGGTAGAATGCAGACTGAAATTTTCCGCATTCCTCCACCGTCATCCAGCCATAAACGTGATGCCCTTCGGGCAGGTAGCCAATACGGCCACGGTCTTCGGAGGTGAGATGCATGCTGTCTTTTCCAAGCACCCGGGAGGATCCACGAGTAGGCTCCACAAGGCCGAGAAGCATGCGGATGGTGGTGCTTTTTCCTGCGCCATTTCGCCCGAGAAATCCAAAGATGCTGCCGCGGGGGATGCGAAGATTCAGATCCGAGACGACACAGTTTTTTCCGAAGAAACGTGTCAGGCCGTTGGTTTCGATGACATAGTCACTCATGTTTTTTTGGAGGGTTTTGATGTTTTGGTCGGGGAATAATCGCTGAGCCGGGACTCAATCTGTTTGAGAAGCTGCGGCAAGGTGAAATCCAGAAAGGCTGCAGTATTCGCAAACTGCTCAATTGCTTCGTTTAAACGGCGCTGACGCTCTTCCAGGGAGTAGATCTGCCGTCGGGGCGCGACAAAAACTCCGCGTCCGGGCTGCGCTTCAAGCAAGCCAGCCGTTACGAGTTCGGCATAAGCACGGGAAACGGTATTGGGGTTTACGGTTAGTTGCTCTGCGAGTGAGCGAACACTTGGCAATTGTTGCCCTTCAAGGAGTTTTCCCGTGGCAATGGCCCGGCGCAGTTGGTTCTCGATCTGTGTATAGATCGCTTCACCGGAGCCGGAATATATTTCAAACTGAAGTGCCATGGAGGTGACTTAACTGTATTAAAGTAAGTAATACAGTTGTCAATTAAATTGAAATGGATGCTTTAGTGCATTCGGACTTTGTCGACCCCATGTGGTCCGTGATTTTAAACTACTAATCGGGTTTCATCCGGTCTGGTAAATTTCCAGGAGTTGCTTTTTCAAAGTCAGTATGGATCGCTTCCTTCGTGGAGGGCAGTTTTCGCATTTCACGGTTCCGTATTTTCGAAAGGAATCTCAAGTGGATAAGCGGTAAGTTTTGTACAGCTTATGGAGGCGGAAACTTCCGTCTCGAAGCGGCACAGCATAAGAAAAACTAATCCGGCAGGATGTCGTCTAATTTCTTTAATCCCTGTGGCGAATGCCGAAAGCCGGAGAGTGTAATATCCAGTCTGTGCTGGAAACTCAGGTAGTGGAAGGCGCGGCCCATGGTTTCGGGATGAAGCAATATCTGCAAGGAGCGAATATCCCGCTGGGAAGCAGAATTGATTCCTTCTTTTTCGACACGTTTCAGGAAGGCCTCCGCAGCGCCGACCATGAAGCGGTGCTGATCGCTGAAGCCTATGGGTATTAACCCACATGCTATGGCGGATTCAGCCAGACTGGTGAAATCTACATGGGCTGTAATGTCTTTCTCTCCCGGCAGATCCAAGGGATCATAACTTCTTCGATGCGCAGAATAGCAGGAGAGCGTTCCCTCTGTTCGTTTTGCAGAGTAGTAGGATTTGCGGGAATAGCCGTAATCGCAGATGAGCAGGCAGCCTCGCTTCAGTTTCTTAGCGACTTCTGCAATCCACGGTTCAGATTCCAGGTTGATTTCTGTGCGATAGGGAGCGCTTTGCGGCGTCGGGATTTTTTCCAGACGGCGAATCAGATCCGGATTTTTCAGCGGATGAAGCCGAAAGACAAATTGGGTATCCCTTATTTCCACATGGCGGTCCTGCCACTTTGAGCCATCCCACTCCACAAGCTCCACTGGCAGGGCATCGACGAGCTCATTACAGAAATAAACACCTTCGATTTCCGGGCATTGCGAAAGACTTTCCAGCCATTCGGTTTTTTCCCGATAGGGCTGCAGAAGTTTCTGCTGCGCTTCGCGTAGGAGAGGGAAGGGTTCGATGATGGAATAGATCAGCGCGGAAAAAAATGCGGGATTGTGCGCGGCAGCGTGTTTTAAAACATCGAAGGCGAACTGGCCGTTGAAAGCGCCTTGTTCGACAATGTTGAAACGCGTGGGCGTTTCCAGCGCGTGCCAGATTTCCTCAAATTGCTCGCAAAGGATTTTTCCAAAAATTGCACCCGTGCTGACATTCGTGTAGAAATCGCCTGCTTTTCCGATGGATGCCTTGCGCGCGGCGTAATAGCCATGATCGCCATCATAGAGGGCAATCTCCATAAATCGGGAGAATGGCAACGAGCCATGCTCTGCAATCTCCGCCTTTAGCGTGTCTTCAAGGCTGGGTGATTTCGTGGGCGTAGACATTGATGTTTCCATCTGCGCCTTTGCGAACATCCATAATGAGGAAAGGGCGGGCGGCATTCCTGCCGAATTGAGAGCCTACTGAGGGAAGGGCACTGCCTTGCGGGAAATCCACAATAATGCGCGTATTGGCATTGCGGCCAATAAAGCTGCTTTGCGGACGCAGCACGGCGCGGTTATTTCCAGACGCGGTAACCATGAAATTTCCCTGAAGGTAGATGCGTTCATTGGACGTTGCTTTATCAACAAGTTCTGTCACGTCCGAAGTATTGAGGAGACGTCCACGTGGCATTTTACTTGCGGGATAAACGGGCCAGACTTTGGCGTTGGCATTGGCAATGGCCGGAGTTGGAGTCGCGGAAGCGGCTTCTTGTCCTGTCATGGCAGCCGCAGTAGGGCTGGCCTGTGCAACGGTTGTTTCGGGAGTAGGCACCACCTGAGGAGTGGGAAGTGGAGTGGCGGCAACGGTTGCGTCTACCGTGGGTGTTGGGCTTGCATGGTCAACGCGTGTGGCGCGTTTGACAGGTATATTGCTGTCATTGACAGGTACGGCGGGTTCCACGCGCATCAGCTGCATTCCGATGCGGGGAGATTCCGGTGCAGCGGCATCCTTTTTGGCAGGGTTATCGAGTCCGGATTTGCGGCGATAGGATATGTATTTTTGATCTGCTTCTGCAACCCGATCCGCATTCAGCACGGGCAGCCCGGCATCAATATTAAGTGTTTTAGGAGGTAGGAGTGAGAAACTTCCCGTGCCCTGGCCCGCCATATAAGTCCCATATGCAAGAGGCAGGGCGGTGACTTTCATTCTTCCATCAGGAAGTTTCTGCACGTTTACGATTGCCGAAAGATCGAGGGATTTTTGCAGACGGATGGGAAGGCCGGTCAGGAGACTTCTTTGGAGAATAAGAACCGTCTGTTTTTCCGCAGGGAATACCTGCTCAAGGAGTAGCTGTGGATTTTCCGTGGATTGCGCGAGCGCGACGACGCCGCTGGAGAAGATATCCTTATCGGTCAATTCGTAGGAATCCAAAATATCATAAACTCCGATGACATACGGCACCTGATCCGATGTCTGTTTATAATTCATCAGGTAATTTCGCAGAAGAGCCTCATTGGCCATGGCGAGCTCGCCGCGACTCATCGCGCTGTAGCGCTCAAGAATTTTTGCGGCGCTTAGAAATTCGCCACGCGGTGCCATGGTGAGTTCAAAGCGTTTAGGGGGATCGAGCTTATGAACCTTGGTTAGGAATTTGTAACTGAAGGGTTTTTCGGGATGGCCAAAAACAAAGAAGCTTCCCAGCCAGCAGGCGGCGGCAAAACCTGCCAGTAGAAGAAGGAAGACAATCCAGTAAAAAAAGGAGGTGGAAGAGGGGGCGCTTCTGCCACCGCTCCGACTCTCGATCAAATCATCATCAATTCGACGCATGGCCATGGCTATTGGGGTCGCAGAATTCTTTCTGGATTTCCTGTTTTTGAGGTTGAGTCCGGAAGGGAGGGATTCAAGAGGATTATTCGGATGAGGTTTCGAAGGAGGTGCCGCAGCCGCAGCTTCGGGAGGCGTTGGGGTTTTTGATGCGGAATCCCGCTCCGGCAAGTTCATCAGAATAATCGATTGTGCAACCCTCCAGAAAGGGCACACTTTGTGGATCTACATACACTTTGGCCCCGTTTTTTTCAACAACTTCATCGTTTTCCTGTGCGTTTCCAAGCGCGATGGAATACTGCATGCCTGCGCAACCGCCCTTTTCCACGCTGAGGCGCAGACCGGTTTTTGGGTCTGTCGTCTTCTCCTCCAGAAGGGCTTTTAGTTGCTCCGCCGCAAAATCGGTAAGATGAATCACAATTGATTTTTATTTCCTACTGAGCCCTAAGTCAAATAAAGCCATGAGAAGAATGATGAAAGTCGAGTGCCATGGGTAAAATTCGGATGCTTTCAGACATCCTTGCCAGCCAGGTAGCTGCCGGGGAGGTGGTCGAACGTCCGGCTTCTGTCGTCAAGGAGCTGGTGGAAAACAGTATTGATGCTGGCGCACGGAGCGTTGTCGTAGAGTTTTCCCGGGGAGGAACAGCTTCCATCGTTATTTCCGATGACGGCAGTGGCATGGATCGGGAAGACGCTTTGCTCTGCCTGGAGCGGCATGCGACCAGCAAAATTCAAAAAAGCGAAGACCTTGCTAATGTTTCGACGCTGGGTTTTCGCGGTGAGGCCCTTCCCAGTATCGCCAGCGTGTCTAAATTTCGACTTGTAACGTGCGAGCATGGTGCGGCTTCGGGCACGGAAATTACCATCCAGGGCGGACGGATGGAAGGTGTGCGGGATTGTGGACAGGCGCCGGGAACGCGAATTGAGGTGGGCTCCCTGTTTTTTAATATTCCCGCGAGACGAAAGTTTCTTCGCGCTGAATCGACCGAGGGTGCGCATATTGTGCATCAAATGCAGATTCTGGCGCTGGCGAAGCCGGGAATTGCCTTTGCCTGTCTGCGCGATGGTCGCGAGGTTTTTCGGGTAGCGCCTGCAAAAGAGGTCTCCGTGCGTATCCGGGAACTTCTCGGCGCGGAGTTTCTCTCCTCGCTTTCGCAGCCTATACGGGAAAGCACGCACGATGGCATTAAGGTTTCGGGGTTTGTGGGAAAGCCAGGATCGGGACGTCGCGACCGCTCTCATCAGTTCACTTTTTTGAATGGCAGGGCGATCACGAATCCAGCCATTCAAAGCGGATTGCGCGAAGCATTTTACGGACTCCTCGAAAAAGGACTTACCCCGCCCGCCGTTCTGTATATCCAGATGGATCCCACGCGATTTGACTGCAACGTTCATCCGGCGAAACGGGAGGTGCGATTCCGAAGTGCGGATATTGTCAGCGAAGCCATTCGACAATTTGCGGCGCTTGCGCTTATTCCTGCGACTGAGCCGACGCAAGTCACCACGGTTTCCACAAAAACGGAAACGGAACCTGTGCCGGCTAACGTGCCTGCATCGCAGGATGCATTGATTTCCGCTCAGACGGGCTTTTTTGTGTCTGCTGCGCCAGCAGGAGAGGCGGGGGAAAGTTTTGCGGACGAGTCTCTGCCTTTCAGGCCTCTTTCTCTGTTTGGGTCACGTTATTTCTTATTGGAAAAAGAGGGGGGGCTGGTGGTAGCCGATCTGCGTGCGGCCACGGAGCGTATCATTTATGAAAAGATGCTGCGTCAGATCGAAATCAGCCAGCCACAGGTGCAACGGCTGTTATTTCCGGCACTGGTGGAGTTACAGCCCAAAGATCATGACTGGATTTGTTCAAAGCAAGAGCTTCTGGCCTCTGCGGGGATCCTCCTGGAATCCTTTGGGGCCGGGGTCGTAAAAGTTGAGGCGCTGCCGGATATTTTATCCGGGGTTGAACCCAGGGACGTAATTTACGAGGCGATTGATGCGCTTCACGCCGCCGGCAGTCGGGCGCAGGGACGATTATTGGAGGATGCGATTGCCCGCTCCTTGAGCAAACTCGTCGGGGCGCATTTTCAGCGGCTCGGCATGGAGGAGGCGATACGCATCCTTCGCGACCTGATGCGCTGCGATCTTCCTTATGCCTGTCCCCTGGGGCGTCCCACGCTGATCGAATGGTCGCGCTCCGAGCTGGAGCGGAAGTTTGGCCGTGAATCCTGAAGTGTGCATTGCGCCGCGCAGCATACTGTGAGATAACCTTTCCATGAGCGACGGACTGCAAATTCAAGCCGCCACAGTTGAGGATCTGCCCGCAATGGCGGATCTGCTTCACGATTTATTTTCGCATGAGGCGGATTTCGAACCTAACCGGGAAAAACAGATGCGTGGTCTCCGTCTGATTCTTGAAGAACCCAGCAGGGGCCGCATTTTTGTTTTGCGCAACGAGCGGAAAATTCTCGGAATGATCAACCTGCTTATCACGATCAGCACGGCCGAAGGCGGATTCGTTCTGCTGTTGGAGGATATGACCATTCACTGCGATCATCGCGGGCAGGGGTTTGGCAGCCGACTGCTGGACTACGCCATTGATTTTGCGAAACGGAAGAAATTTCTACGAATTACACTTTTGATGGATAAACCAAATGACCAGGCCAGACGTTTCTGTGTGAAGCATGGCTTTGTCGATTCGGATATGAGTCCAATGCGGCTATACTTCCGGAACCAGGATGTCTGATAAATTTGCCGATCTGGGGTATGCTCGGGTCGACCTCGAGCGGCGCGAACGGTGCGGACATCCCGAAGTCATTTTTTGTGCGGGAAAGCTTCCTGAAGAGGTAGTGGGTATTGCCCGGGAAATCCTTGCAAAGGACTCCTACCTTCTTGCAACACGGGCTACGCAGGCTCATTACGATGCGGTGGTAAAGGAATGGCCGCAGGCACAGTTTTCTTCACGGGCGCGGTGTATAGCCATCGGGTCCGCTGTGGAAAAGGGCGGCCTTCCAGTCGCCGTGCTTTGTGCCGGGACGTCCGATCTGCCTGTGGCGGAGGAAGCGGTTGTCACCCTCAAAACTTTTGGCCGCAAAGCCGAGACATTTTACGATGTAGGGGTAGCGGGTTTGCACCGCCTTACCGCTTCTCTGGACCAAATCCGCCGCTGTGCGGTCGTGATCGTGGTTGCCGGGATGGAAGGGGCATTACCCAGTGTGGTTGCGGGACTTGTGGATCGTCCGATCCTTGCTGTGCCCACCAGTATTGGATATGGGACAAGCTTTGAAGGTCTTGCGGCGCTCCTTGGAATGCTTAATAGCTGCGGAAACGGCGTAATGGTGGTAAATATTGATAACGGCTTCGGCGCTGCCTGTGCCGCTGATGCTATTCTCCGAATTCCTCATGAGTAAATTGTATTTTGTTTGCGGCCAACGGCCTTGCTATTCTATTTTGCGCC
>JBDSIH010000418.1:0-3235 GCA_039918055.1 Chthoniobacterales bacterium | reverse complement strand
TCCGTCGTAGATCAGGACTCCAGTCTGGCCGTTCTTCAGAAGCTCCGGGCAGCGCGCCTTACCCTCGCTTTGGTTACTACTAAAGTGGGGAAACCGCTTGGAATTGTCTCTTCAGAAGATTTAATCCGCACGCTTCTGACCGGAAAAGCCACCTAAAACCTGCAAAATTAGTTACTGGGAGCACAAAATCGATATTTTGTGGCTTTTTGCATCACTTGATCTTGCGTCCCAATCCCGCATTTCTTTAATTCATTGCCATGTCAACCGAGTCCGCTTCCGGGTATTCCCGTAAAAATCCATTTCCAGCAAAGCTAACCGTTAACCGTAAGATCACGGAGGAAGGTTCGGAAAAGGATACCCGCCATTTTGAAATCTGCCTCAAAGGTTCCGGCCTCGAATACGAAGTGGGAGATTCACTCGGTATTTTCCCATCGAATGATCCCGCCCTCGTCGATGCCCTTTTGAATATGCTGGGCTACTCTGGCGAAGAGATCGTTCCCGGAAATGCGGGAACGCCAATGCCGATCAAGCAGGCGCTGACGACCGACTACATCCTCACCGAGCCATCCAAGCAGCTCCTGCAGGCCATTGCGGAAAAAGATTCCTCCGCAGCATTCCTTAAAGACCTTATTGATCCGGCGGCAAAGACCAGCCTCGACCAATATGTCTGGGGCCGTGATGTGCTCGACCCACTTCAGGAGTTCACGGCTGCACGTTTCACGCCCGAGGAATTCGTCAAAGTCCTTCGCAAGCTTCAGCCGCGTTTGTATTCCATAGCTTCTTCGCTGAAAGCTTTCCCTGAGCAGGTTCACCTCACCGTCGCCTGCGTGCGCTATGAAAGCTACAACCGCCCCCGCAGCGGCGTTTGCTCCACTTTCCTTGCCGAACGCGTGGGCGAACACGGCCACGTTCCTGTATTCACCCACTCGGCAAAGCATTTTCGCGTGCCGGAAAATACCGACGCGGCGATGATCATGGTAGGTCCGGGAACGGGCATTGCTCCCTTCCGCGCATTCCTTCAGGAACGTAAGGCAACCGGCGCCAAGGGCAAAAACTGGCTCTTCTTCGGTGAGCAGCGCTCCAGCTCCGATTACTTCTACCGTGACGAATTTGAAACGCATCTCGGTGAAGGCACGCTTACCCGCTTTGATACGGCATTTTCCCGCGATCAGGATTTCAAGATCTACGTTCAGCACCGCCTGGTTGAAAATGGCCCCGAAATCTGGAAATGGCTCGAAGAGGGCGCTTATTTCTACGTCTGCGGAGACGCTGCACGCATGGCGAAGGATGTGGATACCGCCCTGCACGAAATCGTCGAGAAATGCGGTGGCAAATCTCCAGATCAGGCCAAGGAATACATCGACGCCATCAAAAAAGAAAAACGCTACCGCAAGGACGTTTACTAAAAGCGGCCGCGTATTAAATTACGCCCGAGGCAATAAAGGTGTTGCATGACAGTCGCGGATAAAGCGAAAAGTATGACCTGACATTCATGCAATCGCCTTTCCGCCACATTCATATTCTCGGCATCTGCGGTACGGCCATGGGCGCGGTGGCCGCTGCGCTGAAGGAAAAAGGATTCGTTGTCACCGGATCGGATGACAATGTCTACCCGCCGATGTCCACATTCCTTGAGTCGAAGGGCATCATTCTTAAGAAAGGTTTCCGCCCCGAAAATATTCCCGCCGAAGCTGATCTGATCGTGATCGGTAATGCGATGACGCGCGGCAACCCCGAAGTAGAGGCCGTGCTGAACCGCAAGCTGTACTATCTCTCCATGCCCGAAGTGCTGAAGCAGTTTTTCCTGCGCGGACGGCACAATCTTGTTGTCACCGGCACGCATGGCAAAACGACCACGACTTCGCTGCTCACCTGGATCTTTGAATATGCGAAGCTGAATCCCGGTTATCTCATCGGCGGCATTCCGAATAATCTCGGCCAGGGTGCATGCCTGCGTGATTCCAAACACTTCATCCTCGAAGGTGATGAATACGATACCGCATTCTTCGATAAGCGGTCGAAGTTTGTGCACTACCTTCCCGAACTGGTGATTGTGAACAATCTTGAATTCGATCATGCCGACATTTTTGAAAATCTCGATGCGATCAAGACGAGCTTCCGCCGCCTCCTGAATATCGTGCCAAGTGAAGGGCTCATCCTGCTTAATGCGGACGATGCAAACTGCATCGATGTGGCGAAGAATTGTCACGCACCCATTGTGGAAGTCGGTTTTTCACCCAATGCGGCGAACCATATCCGCAATCCCCGGCATACGCATGATGCCTCGTTCTTCGAGCTTTTCGGCGAAGAATTTGAAATTCCGATGCTTGGCGAATTCAATATCCGCAACGCCGCCATGGCCGTTTCCGCCGCGCATTATTACAATGTGGCGATTCCCACGATTCGCGAAGCACTCAAGTCGTTTAAGGGGATCAAGCGCCGCCAGGAAGTTCGTGGTGAAGTCCGCGGCATTACGATCATCGACGATTTCGGACATCATCCCACAGCCATCAAACAGACGCTTTCCGGTTTACGCGAACGCTACGGCGCCGCAAGAATCTGGGCGATCTTTGAGCCGCGCTCGAATACCACGCGGCGCGCTATTTTTCAGAATGAACTTCCGAAAGCATTCGAGCACGCCGATGGCGTTTTCATCGCGCAGGTTGCCCGTCTCGATCAGCTTCCTGAAAACGATCGTCTCAATCCCGAAAAAGTCATCGCCGATATTCGCGCAAAAGGAAAAGAAGCCTACTACGAACCTGGCTCCACAGAGATCGTGGCAAAACTGAAGCCCCTCGCGAAGACCGGCGACATCGTCGTGGTTTTCAGCAATGGCGGATTTGACGGCATTCATACCAAACTCCTTACGGAATTGGCCTGATTATAGGGGAAGCGCTGGTCGGATAAAGTTGCGTCAAAAAAAGAGATGCCTTATCTTGAGGTGAGCCATCTGCCTCCAATGGATACTGACTCTACGCACCAACATCACCCTTCTGATCCGGCTCGTAACGACGATCCGAAGCATGAGCAGCGGCTTGATACCGTTGCGCAAAAGCCGACGCATATCGGGAGCGGAGTTCAGAAAAAAGCATCGGCAGAGGATGCACAGTACGATCAGGAACATCCGATCCCCGGCGCCCAGCCTCCCCTGGAATCCAAAAAAGCGAAACAGGCGCACGTGCATAATGTGGCCGCAGGCCTTACCGCAGCATGGAAGGGAACTACCTTTACCTTC
>JBDSIH010000417.1:0-12029 GCA_039918055.1 Chthoniobacterales bacterium | reverse complement strand
TGGAGTTTACATTAAGTCTTCCGAATGAGTTTAAAACCTATAGAGGCTCAACGAAAAGAGTGCTTAAAACGGCAATGGCGGAAATTGTGCCTGAGGTTGTACTCAATAGAATGGATAAAAAGGGATTCGCCACCCCGGAGGAAAAATGGTTTCGAAATCCTAAAGAAAGTTCATTCCGCGATCAGGTCCTTCAGGTTGCAAAAGATTTTCCTCAAATTTTTTCGGAAAAGGGATTGGCCCGTGAAATGGATGCCGTGCTGAGCCATCAAAAACCCTACACCCATGTCTTTTGGAGAATTCTGACCTTCGGTATCTGGATACGTACCTTCGGGGTCGAATTATAAATTTTATTTTATGCGCATTTTGTATGTCAACCATACAAGGAAAATCAGTGGAGCGGGATTAAGTCTCAGCACGCTCATACGAAATTTGCCTTCTAAAATTGAGCGTTACTTCTGGCTGCCCACGCATTGCGAAATCGAATCTAATTTGGGCGCGACTGCGGAAAATACTTTTCACGACCGTTATCTCTGCCAATTCATGACCACGATGTACGGGCAGACCTATGCCCTGCCACTTTACATCTGGCATAGCGTAAAAGGCATTGCTGCCATACCGCGTTTGCGGCGTATTCTCAAAAAATGGAAAATTGATCTCGTTCACGTTAACGAAACCACTCTGCTGGCCTATGCCTTTGCGGCAAGCTTCTCCGGATTACCCGTTGTCCTTCATGCCAGAACTGCTCTTAAAAACCGTGCCCTTGAGACATTCCTTATCAAACGACTGACATTGCTTTCCCATTTTCGCATCATCGCCATCGACGAAGAAGTTAAGAAATCCTTCCCTCCGGAATGCCAATCCCTCGTAGAAGTAATTTATAATCCCATTGAGATAGGGCTGGCCCCTCCGCTTTCTGAAACGGAAAAGTTGAGACAGGAATGGGGGATCCTTCCTACGGATATCGTCGTAGGGCAGGTAGCCTCCCTTCACTCCGCCAAAGGCATTTGGATGATTTTGGAAATTGCGGAAAAGTTGTGCACAGAATCGGATAATCTTCGTTTTGTTTTAGTTGGCGATACCTCTATGGAGGCAGGTGAAGGCCCGAAGCTTCAACAAGCCATTCTCGATCGAGGGCTTGAAAAGCGGGTCATCCTTCCCGGCTATTGCACGAATCTTCCTCTCGTTTATTCCGCTATCGATATCGCGCTATGCCTCTTTGGCGAAGGTCTTGGCGGTGTTGGGCGCACTGCTTATGAAGCCTCCCTGTGCGGCAAAGCCCTGGTGGCCACTCTTCCCAATCCGGATGAATCTCAAACCCTGAAAAACCATCAATCCGGTCTTCTTTTTTCTCCGACTGATCAATCCGGTATCGAGAAGGGAATTCGGCTTTTGATAAAAGACCCCGTTTATCGGGCTCAACTTGGACAAAGCGCAAAAAAAGCCATTGGGGAACGGCATGAGCCAAGAATGATTGCAGAGCAGGTTTTGACCCTTTACAGTGCGCTTTAGTACAAAAATAAATTTCAATCCCCTTTATGGTCATGAATTTGCGCAGGCCTAAAAAAAGTGATCTTTCCAAAAAGGTGAGTTTTGGCTCATGGATTACTATCCCTCACCCATCTGTAGCAGAGCTACTTTGCCGTGCCGGCTTTGATTGGCTTACCATTGATCTTGAGCATAGCGCCATCAGCATAGAATCCGCCGCGGAACTAATCCGGGTGACCGATCTTTGCGGAGTCCGGGCTTTAGTGCGGGTCGGCAGTCACGATGCAAATGTGATCAAGCGCGTAATGGATGCAGGTGCACATGGTATCATTGCCTCCACGGTAAATACCGCAGAGCAGGCAAAGGCCATTGTCGATGCGGTTAAGTATCCCCCCTCCGGTACTCGTGGCGTAGGCCTGTCCCGCGCACAGGGCTATAGTGAGGAATTCGAAACCCATTATAAATGGCTGAACAAAGAGAGTCTCGTAATCGTTCAAATCGAACATGTGCTCGCTGTAAAAAACTTAGAGGCAATTCTTGATACTCCCGGAGTAGATGGATTTTTCATCGGGCCATACGATCTTTCTGCATCATTAGGCATTCCCGGAAAGCTTCAGCATCCCAAAATGAAGCAGGCGATGGCTCAAATTCAAAAAATCCGCAAATCCAGAAATATCATCGCTGGCATCCATGTCGTACAGCCGGATTCCAAAGAAGCTCTTAAACGCGTTCGGGAAGGATATAACTTTATTGCTTTCGGCATCGATTATCTCTTCATGCTGAATCATGCAAAGCAGACGCTGCAAGCGCTTCATAGAGCGCCATTGATTAATACCCTTTCAGCAGAATAAAAATTAACTCAGAAGCTAAAAGGCACTATGGAAAAGAAGATCACAATCGCCGCTCCTTGCTATAATGAAGAAATGGGTATTGGAGCCTTCCTTTCTGCGCTCCAGGCAATCGGAAATCAGCTGGAAGATAGTGGATATAAGATAACTTTTTTATTAATTGATGATGGTAGCACCGATCAAACTTTAATGATCTTAACCGACTATTCGAATACAGATCCGCGCATTCGAATAGCCTCTTTTAGTCGTAATTTTGGCCATCAGGCAGCCGTCTCCGCTGCAATTGATTTAGCCGATGCAAATGCATTAATCCTCATGGATGCGGATATGCAGCATCCTCCCCAGTGTATTCCCCAAATGATTCAAGCATGGGAGGAAGGGCATGATATTGTATCCATGGTGCGGCAAGAAACAGTCGCTCAAAAATTTATGAAAAATTTTACCTCGCGGATATTTTATAAGTTTTTCAATAGTTTAAGCGATACCAAAGTAGCGAATGGGGCTGCCGATTTCTTTTTACTTTCCGAAAGAGCTCAAAATGCTCTTAAGCAACTTCCTGAATATCATCAATTTTGGCGCGGATTAGTTTCGTGGATCGGATTTAATCGAAAGTTTATTGAATATACTGCTGCGCAGAGAGCCGCCGGAAGTTCAAAATACTCCATCTCTAAAATGTTAGGATTAGCCATCGATGGAATGACCTCCTTTTCTACAAAGCCAATTAAAGTCATTGTCTGCGTCGGTTTTCTAACGGCAGCATGTGGCGCCCTATATCTTGCATACATATTATTCTGTGCTTTCGTTTTAAAAGATACCGTTCACGGCTGGTCATCGCTGATAGCCACTACTATTATTATTGGCGGAATACAGATTTTGGTGATGGGAATGATCGGGAACTATACCGCTAAAATATTTGAGCAAGTCAAATCAAGGCCAAGATATATCTTAAAGAAAAATACCTATTCCAATAAATAGCTATTTGATGCGCCTCTGGATTTATTGTCGGCCTGTCTGTTTAATATGTTCTTCAAAAAACTCTATAAATTCAGATTAGAATTATTATTCATAATAAGCATGAGCTTATTATATGGAATATACGCAATAAACGCCAATCCCATACAAGATGACTGGTGGATTATTGACAGCGCGAATCAATATGACTCATTACATAAAATCCTACAATACTGGCTCGCAACAGTAACACACAGACCTGTATATGCCGTTTTGCTTACGGTAAGTGGTTTTGTATTTGGAGTAAACGTATGGGCCTATGTTGTCCTAACAACCATTGCATGGTGCACAGCCGTTATTATTGCAGCTCAGGGATTGCGCCATCTACTCTCATCTCGTGAACAATGGATTTTTATATTTTTAGGTTCGGTGCCGCTTTTAAGTTCCTCAACAATTTTTGCCAGCGTACAAATGATTGCAGGAACTTTCTCCATGCTCTTTTGGGCTATTTCTTTCCGCTATCAAATAAGAGCCATTACAAATCCCGCACTTTGGCGGACGATGCTTTCCTTTATTTTTTGTACGCTTTCATTGCTAACATATGAAGCCACATTGCCCTTAATCTGTTTTAGCGCATGCATAGTTTTAATCAGCATCCAATGGAACCGTCATAACATCCTTTTATGTTGTTTTGAAGGCTTTAAAAAAACCTGGGCTCAATGGGGCGCGCTATTTTTTATACTCCTTTTTAAAAATCTCATGCACCGTATCTATCCTGAATTTTTGCTTAAAATGACGGATAGATCATGGTTCGAGCGATTCTTATCAATAGGCGATTGGCTTATTGCAACATTTATCAATTTTCCAATTCTATTACTATCCACCTTATCAAAGCATCTAACCATAACAGCATTACTTTCGCCGGGGATGCTCTCGTGCATTCTGCTATTCTCTATTGTCCCCTTCGTACTGTATTCTAAAAATTATACTCCTCCCCGCACTGCCCATATCCGAAAATGGCTTATCGCAGCACTTATTCTCTGCATACTTTCATCAAGCTCAATCTTCTTTCTCTCCGGATATGGAGCTCGAATTGAAAGTTTAGGCTCCCGCCTATGGTCGGGCACATGGATTTTATTCAGTATATTACTCGCCATCTTTTTTGGACGCATAATGTATTTTCGATATGGAAAATATATCATTAGCGGTCTGTTCGCATTAATAATGCTTTCCTACTGCGTTCAAATGGAAGCGTATATCCAATCAGGAGAACTATCTGTTAAAATCGTAGACACTCTTTTCAAGCTTCTCCCTAAAACAGACTACTCTGAAGGAGATGTGATCATTGGAAATGTTCCGCGCTACATTCCAGACAGTTTAAATAACGAACCTGTTATGGAGGACGTTTATCTTACTTATGCCCTAAGCGCCAAATACCCCGCGCATAAATGGAATGCGATCGCCATTTGCCCACCCATAATAATCGTTAATGAAAAAACCTTAATTCCTACAGGCTATCTGGACTCAAGTTATATCAACTCGAATGATAAAGAGATAAATATCTATCGTCCTGAAAATAGAATATGGAAACACTCCGCGTCGGGTTCTATATGGCTCTACAATTTTGATTATGTCAAAAATACCGCCACGCTGGAAAAAATCACAAGTCCTGAAATGTTGATTACTCATCTTAATTTAATTAATGAAAACAGTGGCAATCGATACACAAAGACGATAACGGAACGATTCCGAGATTCATTAAAACTTAGATTTTCCAATATGTTGAATTCCAATCGCTTTCATCAGCCCAATTAGGCTTCATTCTAATGACGACTCATTGCATTTGTTGCTCCGCCTCTCCGCTTATACCTACGCATTCGCATCTTTTAGAATGCCCTAAATGTGGGCATATTAGCGCAGACTTAAAACTAACCGATGAAGAACTTATTCAGCTTTACTCGAAAAATTATTTTCACGGCGAAGAGTATGGTGATTACCGTGCAGACAAATCTGTTTTGCAGCGAAATTTTTCTGCACGCTTAAAAGCAATTCATCATCTCATAGGAGACACAAGCGACCTTTCACTATTTGAGGTAGGTTGTGCTTATGGATTTTTTCTTGAGGTTGCTCGTCCTTATTTTCGCCATGTAAAAGGAATTGATATATGTTCCGAGGTGATCGCAAAGGCATGCAGCGAACTTGGCGTAGACGCGTATGCTGGAGATTTTCTTAGTCCTGAGTGGCAAGAATCCCCATCTGACGTGGTTTGCATGTGGGATACCATAGAGCATCTTCGGAATCCTCATGATTTTATTCACCAGGCAGCTAAAATACTGCCATCCGGAGGTCATCTTTTTCTCACTACGGGAGATATCAGTTCTTTTAATGCAAAAATACGAAGGGGGAAATGGCGATTAATCCATCCTCCTACACATTTGCACTATTTCACTCGTGATTCAATTCGAGAACTTTTGGAGAAAAACGGCTTTGAGCTACTTGAAATAAAAGCTGTCGGATTTTACAGATCTATAGGAAACACAATAGCCAACTTGTTCCGAAAACAATTAAATACTAACATCATTAACCAATTAGCTAAAATTCATTCGTATTTTTATTTAAACCTATATGACATTATGCTGGTTAGTGCCCGCCGTTTGTAAATGTATTTTAAATTTCATTGAATAAAAATATATGCCCCAACAAACCATAGCTATAATTCCTGCCCGCATGGAGTCTTCGCGTTTTCCCGGTAAGCCACTTGCCACGATTTGCGGCATTCCCATGATTTTGCATGTCTGGAAGCGCGTCTCTCTTTCTAAGTCTCTGACCGATGTTTATGTCGCTACCTGCAATCAGGAAATTATTGATGTCATAGAAGCTGCCGGTGGAAAAGCCATCATGACTGCCAATACCCATGAACGCTGCACGGATCGCACACAGGAAGCCGTGGAAAAAATTGGCGGCGCCGATATTGTCGTCAATATTCAGGGCGATGAGCCCTTTGTAACTCCAGAGATGATCGATTTGGCCGTTAATGCGATTTTAGCAGATGAATCGCTTTCCTGTACTAATTTGATGTCGCGGATTACGGATCTGGAAACCCTGCAGGATCCCAATGAGGTTAAAGTCGTTTTTGATACTAAAATGGATGCGCTCTACATGTCGAGAGAACCCATCCCGAGTTTGAAAAAGGGCGGCGCTTTTGACAGTGCGTGGAAGCAGGTTTGCGTGATTCCTTTCCGATGGGATTTTCTCAAACACTTCTCCCTACTTGAGCCCACTCCGCTGGAAATTCGGGAATCCGTGGATATGATGCGGGCAATCGAACATGGCTACAAAGTCCGCATGGTTCCCTGCGAAGCTACAGGCATCAGCGTGGATACGGAAGAGGACCGACTGGAGGCGGAGCGGCTGATGGCGGAAGATGCGTTATTTCACAGACTTTTTCGTTAAATTCGGCCATTATTAGCACTAGGCATGAAGCCATAATTTCCCTATGCACGTTCCATTTGTCGATCTCAAGGCGCAGTACGAAAATCATAAAGAGGAAATCGATTCTGCAATTTCATCGGTAATTTCTGAAACCGCATTTATTCGGGGAAAATACGTTGCGGATTTTGAAAAGGCCTTTGCGGAATCCTACGGTGTTAAACACTGCATCGCCTGTGCCAATGGCACCGATGCCTTGTTTATCGTTTTTAAAATGCTCGGTATCGGCGCTGGAGATGAAGTCATTACCACCGCCAATAGCTGGATTGCCTCTTCAGAAACTATTTCACTGACTGGTGCCAGGGTTGTTTTCACCGATCTGGAAGATGATTATTACAATCTCGATTCCGCAAAAATCGAAGCTCTGATCACGCCCCGCACAAAAGCGATTCTTCCCGTCCATTTACTGGGACAGGCCGCAAAAATGGATGTGATCATGAAAATTGCGAAGCACCACAAGCTGCTGGTGATCGAAGATTGCGCGCAGGCCCATTTTGCAGAATTCAACGGGCAGCGCGTGGGAACCTTTGGTTCAGCCGCCACTTTCAGCTTTTATCCTGGCAAAAATCTTGGTGCTTACGGCGATGCCGGTGCCATCATTACCAACGATCCCGCGCTGGCAGAAAAATTTCGCATTTTTGCCAATCATGGAGCGGACCGTAAAAATAAACACGACCATGTCATGGAAGGCATCAATAGCCGGATGGATGGCCTTCAGGCCGCGATTCTTTCCGCTAAATTACCCCATATCGCCTCGTGGACAGCCGCAAGGAAAGAAAAGGCGGCTCGTTACGATGCGCTCCTGAAAAATATTCCTCAGGTCATGACGCCGAAGGTGCGACCTGAAGCGAGTCATGTTTATCACGTGTATTGCATCCGTGTACCGCAGCGGGATGGCTTACAGGAATTCCTTAAGGAAAATGGCATCGATACTTCACGCCACTACCCCACCATTCTTCCATTGCTACAGGCCTATGCTTATCTCGGCCATACTGCCGCCGATTTTCCGGTTGCCGCTCAACACAGCAAGGAGATTCTCTCCCTGCCTATTTATCCGGAAATCAGCGATGCGCAGCAGGATCATGTGGTGAATATGATCAAGAAATTTTATTCTGCGTCCTGATAAGACCGCTCCGGTTGTAGCTTCCCCATTCATGAAAATCCTTATCACCACATCTTCCTTTGGCGTGAAGGATACTGCCTCCAAAGATATTCTTATCTCGCAGGGCTGTCAGATCATCACCAACCCCCATGGCCGCACGCTTACCGAGGAGGAGGTTGATGCGCTTCTTAAGGAGCACCGTCCCGACGGGATGATTGCCGGCGTTGAGCCGCTGACCGAAAATGTGCTCACAAATGCGGCCCCTCATTTACGGGTCATTTCACGCTGCGGCACAGGGCTGGATAATGTGAATCTCGAGATAGCGAAGAAACGGGGCATCACCGTGGTAAATACGCCTGATGCTCCCGCTGAAGCGGTTGCCGAGCTGACGCTCGCATTCATTTTGGCTTTGATCCGCAATATCACCGTGCACGATAGTGAGGTAAAATCCGGTCGCTGGAAAAAGCACATGGGCTACCTTCTCCATGAAATGACTATTGGTCTGGTGGGTCTTGGCCGTGTGGGAAAACGCGTAGCCTCGCTGCTACAGCCTTATGGCTGCAAACTTCTCGGCGCAGATCTCAAGCCGGATCAGGATTGGGCTGCCACGCATCGCGTCGAACTGATGCCCATAGAGCAACTCCTGACACAGGCCGATGTCATCACGCTCCATCTTCCCTATGCCACTGCGGAACTTCACCATTTTATCAATAAGAAGCGAATCGCCAGCATGAAGCCCGGCAGCTTTCTTATTAATACTTCCCGCGGCGCTCTTGTAGATGACAATGCGCTTGCGGCTGCACTTGAAGACGGTCACCTGGGCGGTATCGCCCTCGACGTCTATGAAGAAGAACCCTATCTGGGGCCGCTTCTAAAAGCGCCTCGCACGATTTTATCTCCGCATTCCGGCTCCTATGCCCGCGCCACCCGTACCCGTATGGAATGTGAAGCGGCTAAAAACCTCCTGACGGAACTTGCCCGCTCGTCATCGAAATGATCGATGCCATTATTTTTGATTTTGATGGCGTTATTCTCGATAGCGTCGCTGTAAAAACCCGCGCCTTTGCCTCGCTCGTCGCGGAGCATGGCCCGGATGCCGTAGAGCGTATTGTCGCGCATCATGAAGCGTATGGCGGCATATCCCGTTTTCATAAATTCGCCTGGTTTTATCGGGAGGTACTTGGACGCGAAGCCTCTGAGGCAGAACTTAACGACCTCGGAAAACGTTTTGAGAATCTGGTGTTTGAGGAAATCGTCGCCGCTCCTGAAATTGATGGTGCTCTGAAGTTTATTCAAAAAAACCATACGCGTTATGAAATGTTCATAGCTTCCGGCACACCCCAGGAAGAACTTCGCGCGATTGTGGATCACCGTAATCTCACCGCCCTCTTCAAGGAGGTCTGTGGATCCCCCACCTCAAAAATAGAAATTACGGAATACCTGCTGAAGAAGTATAACCTATCCCGGACAGAAACGGCTTTTGTCGGGGATGCGATGACGGATTATGATGCCGCACAGGAATGCGGGTTGCCATTTATTGGAATTGTCACCGACACACACGCCCCCTTTCCCCCCGATACGATTACTCTCCCCAGCCTGCTAAATCTGGATGAGGCACTGCATTGCTTATCCCGTTAGCGAAATACGATTTAGGCAAACTGCATCAGAAAGCTTTATCGATCTCCCGCAGTTTACGGGCAGGATTTCCTGCATAAATTCCAGGTGTTAAAATATCGCGTGTTACCACCGCTCCGGCTCCGATAACGACATGATCACAAATCGTCACCGGTAAAATCGTGGCATTGGTTCCAATGGAGACGTGATTTCCGATTCGCGTTGCCTTCCATTTAGAAGCATCGCCCCCCGCGGGTCCACCCTCCCGGAAAAGATCATTCACAAACATCGCCCCGTGAGAGATGAAGCAATGATCTCCTATTTCAACGAGTTCACAGATAAACGCATGCGATTGGATTTTGCAGAATTTTCCAATTTTTACGGATTTTTGAATTTCCACAAAAGGCCCGATAAAAGTGCCCTCGCCGATGGAGCAACCGTATAAATTAACCGGAGCGATGACCGTAACCTCCGCACCAAACTCCACATTCACAATACCCGCCTGTCGCATTTCCGGCTCGTTGCTCATTTGTTTGCAGAAGAAAGGATGCGAATCACCTCACGGGCATGGTCCGGGCCGGTGAGACAGGGAATTCCCTCCAGGATACAATCCAGGAAGTGATCAATTTCCACTTTGAGCGGTTCTCGAAAATCAATCTTGGGAATATTGATATCTCCACTCCGGTGCACAAACTGCATCGCCCGGGGTTGATCAAAATCCATACGCTGCCCCAGCACCGCCTTGGGCTCGATCCCCTTGTCGTAGATCATGATTTTGTTTTCTGAAACATCATCATAAACCACCATCTTACGGGAACCCACCACGGTGATTTGACGCACCTTATGCGGATCAAGCCAACTGACATGCACATGCGCCATGATCTTTTTGGGATACTCGATGTGCAGGAAAACAACATCATCAATGCCCTTTTGAATAAAATCCATGCCATGCCGGGAGACCTTCTCCGGCTTCGGATCACCCAGCAGATACTGGATAATACTTACGTCATGCGGCGCGAAATTCCACAAAGCATCCACATCCGAACGGATGCGCCCCAGATTCAGACGCTGGCTGTAAATGTAGCGAATTTCTCCCAGCTCATCTTTTTCGATCAGCTTCTTTAGATAGCCAACCGCGTCGTTAAAGATAAAAGTATGCGCGGCCATAGCTACGAGTCCTTTTTGTGTAGCCAGTTTGGAAATCCCTTCAATTTCCTCCACCGAGGTCGCCATCGGTTTTTCCACCAGAATATGCTTTCCCGCCTCGAGGCAAGCCATTGCGATGGAGTAATGCGTCCCTGCCGGTGAAGCGATAATGACCGCGTCAACTTCGGGATCAGATAAAATATCCGACAGTTCCGCCGTGGTTTGAATCGCCGGGTATAACCCTTTTACGAATTGCCGACGCTCCTCCGAGAGATCGCACACCCATTTTACATGGCAGCGTGAATTCAGATTTAAATTGCGAAGTAAATTCGGCCCCCAATAGCCGGTGCCGATCTGACCGACATTCAGCACTTTGGTATTTGTTGGATTTTTTATGTCGGTCATTTTTTGAGGAAATTATCTTCCGATCCATCGGAATGTTGGTTTCGTGACTTCAAATGTCTGGCGACTGTCAGGCGAGGCTTTTGTATAAATAGCATAGGAATGGGGCTGCGGCGAATATGCCCCATTAAGAAGTCGCCTGAGT
Source organism: Chthoniobacterales bacterium (assembly GCA_039918055.1). GTDB lineage: Bacteria > Verrucomicrobiota > Verrucomicrobiia > Chthoniobacterales > JBDTJR01 > JBDTJR01. Next base: position 847 of record JBDSIH010000417.1, on the reverse strand, counting down.
CGATAAAATGCCAGCACGAGAGGGCTCCCGTATTTCGCCCAGGCAGGATCCGTCTGGTATAACTCCGCCCGTTCCCTCAGGGCTTCCGGAAGGATGCTCAGATTTTCACCGGTATCCGTGAAAACAGAAAAGAAGCTCCGCTGCGTTCCCATGGAAACGCCTTGTTCCAAAAGCCGTAAAATCCACTCCCCATCTCCGACGACTTTCATCTCTGGATTGAAGAGTAGTTTTCTTTTCTCGATCAGGCTGCGGCGATAAAAAGTCGAGGAGGTGAAAATCGAAAGGTTGTTACCCACCATGGTATGGTATCTCCCCGGTCTAAGCACCCGCCTGTCGCAAAGATATTCCCCCTCGTTTCCTACCACAATAGCATCTCCAAAAAGGACTTCCTTATCGGGGTTTCTTTCGAACCATTCCAGGACCCTTTGCAAGGTCCCGGGGAGGTATTGTTCGTCACAATTTAAGTAACATAAAATATCTCCTGTGGCTTTTTGAAGACCGCGATTCACGGCATCATACATACCCTTGTCCTTTTCAATATAAGCCTTCACACGAGAGTCCTGGGGCAGCCAGTCCCGCGTGCCGTCATCCGAACAGGCATCCTGCACAATATGCTCATGCTCCACATTCTGATCTGCAACCGATGCTATGCAAAGTTTAAGCCAATCCGATCCTCGAAAACTGGGGGTAATGACGGAAACTTTCATACCCGTGATTTCGTGAAAGCTAAAGGCTCACCATCTGCATTCCGTTTCATGATAAATGCAGCCTGAGTGGGTTTTGAAAAAATAATTTTTGCGATTATTTTTTGGAATTTATTCCATATATCACGCCCTAAAATTGTTGC
>JBDSIH010000416.1:0-4119 GCA_039918055.1 Chthoniobacterales bacterium | reverse complement strand
GGCAGATTTTTCCCGACATAGTCTGCGCGAATAGGAAGCTCGCGATGTCCGCGATCGACCAGTACCGCCAGCTCGATACGGGCAGGACGTCCAAAGGAAGACAGCGCATCCATTGCTGCGCGGCAGGTCCTGCCAGTGAAAAGGACATCATCCACCAGCACGACATCACTGCCATCGACATCCAGTGGTAATTGCGTTTCCTGCATCGTCGTCAATCTCCGGCGCGTGGCAAGATCGTCCCGGTGCATGGAAACATCGAGAATACCGAAGAGCGGCTTTGTATCTTCGATCTCCGAAATATAGCTTACGAGCCGCTTGGCGACTTCAATGCCATGGGTGGGAATCCCTACGATAATCAGCCGTGACAGATCGGAATGATGTTCAACGACCTCGTGCGCAATCCGCCGGATTGCTTTTCGGATGGCTTCTGCATCCATCAGGAAAACCGTTGCCGGTTCTATAGCTTGCTTTTTTTCACTCATGCCTTCTCGGTCTCACGGGACCGTTCTTTAAAGGTTGATTGTTTAGTTTATGTTTATTTTGCGCGCTGCAGAGTTGCCTTTACACGTTCTACGCGCCAGCCCGAACGATGCCGGATAATCCAATCCAGCAGTGCTCGTTCAAAGCCGATATCATGGCCCGCTTTTTCGCTTTCAAACCATTTATGGCGGAGAATTTCTTCTCTTTCTGCCAGAAACTCTTTGTAGAGATTCGAATTTTTAACGAAGTCGAAACCTTCCGTTCGGGAAATCTCCATTGCTAGAAAACTATGCCATGCTGAAAAGAATTCGTCAATATGCTTCCTAACTCATTTATTGTCAGGTGATTCCAATTACTTCTCAAGCTTTTCGCGAATACTTTTCGCGATCTGAAGGAATATTTTTGAGGAGTCACCTTCCGGATTACTATCCGTAATAGGACGTCCAACATCTCCTGATTCACGGATATTCATTTCAATCGGCACTTCACCGAGAAGAGGAACGCGAAGGCGCGCGGCTTCCCTTGCGCCACCGCCAGAACCAAAGATATCGTACCGGATGCCATCACTCGGACAGGCAAAGTAACTCATGTTTTCCACAATCCCAAGCACCTCCACCCCCGTCTTGGCAAACATGGCCACAGCCTTCCGCGCATCAAGAAGCGCAACTTCCTGCGGCGTCGTCACAATCACTGCACCGGCAAGGGATACCGTCTGTACAATTGTAAGCTGGATATCGCCCGTTCCAGGCGGAAGATCGAGAATAAGGTAATCAAGATTTCCCCATACCACCTGCCGCAGGAATTGCTGCGTATAGCGTGTCACCATCGGTCCGCGCAAAACGGCCGGAGAATCATCCGAAAGCAAAAAGCCCATAGACATCAACTTCAACCCGTACCGTTCAATGGGAATGATGCGATTCTCTTCATCCGCAGTGGGGCGTTCGTTTGATCCAAACATCATAGCGATACTCGGGCCATAAAGATCGCAATCACACAAACCCGTGGCCGCACCGGTGCGCTGCAGGGCGATGGCGAGATTGGCCGCGACGGTGGACTTGCCAACTCCGCCTTTTCCGCTGGCGACTGCAATAATATGCTTAATGCCTTCCACATGCGAGGCAACTGAAGCGGGCGCATTTGCCGGCGCCTGAATATCAATTTTTACATCCGCCCGTGTAATGCCGGATAGCGACTCCAGAACCTTTACCGCCTCCTCGCGGATCTGCCGCGCAATATTTGGCTCATTCGTGCTGAGCACCATCTGCACCTCCGCCACGTCACCGCGAAGAATGATTTGTTTTACCAGCCCGAAGGATACGATATCGCGACTAAAGCCCGGATATTTAACCGCCTTGAGAGCTTCCTGAATGATGGATTCACTGATGTCTGCCATGATAAATTTTTTTGTAATGCTTTTAAATTGCTCCGCTTGTACCTGCGAAAATCGAAGTGCGCAACTCAGCCCTTCATTCCTTTAAAATTTTCGCCGCAGATTGCTTGGAAGTATACCAAGCTGTTCGCGGTATTTATTAACCGTGCGTCGCGCGATGGGAATCCCCTTTTCAACCAGGAGGGAAACAATCTGCTGATCACTAAGGGGCTGAAGCGGATTTTCCCCACTGACCAGATCGGCGATCATTTCTCTGACGCCCCTGTTGCTGATGCTTTCCCCCTCAGAAGTGTTATATCCGCTGCTGAAAAAATATTTCAATTCATACAGACCATGCGGAGTGGAAATGTATTTTCCAGCGACGGCTCGGCTTACCGTGGTTTCGTGTACATCGACGACCTGGGCAATTTCCGTCATAGTCATCGGATGCAACTGCGAGGCTCCATATTTTAGAAAGTCCTGTTGTCGCTCAATAATTGTCCTGCCAATTTGTAGGAGCGTCTGCTGGCGTTGCTGAATGCACCGCATGAAAAATTTCCCCTCCTGAATTTTATCCCGCAGATAGGTGCGCAGGTCTGTGGTATTGCCTGCTGTGGAAAGCAAATCTTTATAAGTATTACTGATGCGAAGTCTTGGAATTTCCCGGTCATTCAATACCGCCTGCCAGAACTTACCATCCCACTCCACCAGCAAATCCGCCTGAACAATCTGATCTGGTTGCGAGGAAAAATTCCGTCCTGGCCGAGGATCAAGCTGGGCTATGATTTCTGCTGCGTGCTGGATTTTTTGAATATCCAGCTTGAGTTTGCGCGCAATCTCAGGAAATTTTTTCCGGCCCAGTTCCTCAAGATAATTTTCCACCACTCGATATTCCACAGAATCCCTTTTCCCCTGTGCGCGCAGCTGAATTAGAAGACTATCCCGAAGATCCGACGCGGCCACGCCTGAAGGGTCAAACGTCTGAATTTCTTCCAAAACCTTATTGACCGCCTCCAGAGTCACATGCAGTTGCAGCGCAATTTCCTCCGGTGTCGCCAGAAGAAATCCATCATCATTCAGGTTGCCAATGATGCTGTCACCAATCGTGCGCTGCGTAGCACTAAGTGAAGCGGTGGAAAGCTGGCTAAGAAGATACTCATGCAAGGTGGTGGGAACCGTCTGGGATTCCAGAAAATGTTGGCGTCGCTCTTCGGACTGGAAATCCCGGCTTTCGCCCGGGGTCTGAACCATCCACTCACGCCACTCGTCCTGCATACGGGTATCCTCAACCTCCGGCTCAGTGGATTCCATCTCTCCATCTAACTCATCCGCAGCTAAAGTCGCCTCCTCTTCCAGGACCGGATTATTTTGCAGTTCCTGCTGCACAAGTTGCAGAAGCTCCACCACAGGAGCCTGCAAAATGGCCAGACTTTGCCGCATCTGTGGCGACAGCGTCTGCTGAAGAGAGACTTGCTGAACTTGTTTTATTCCGGCCATTCGGCATCCAGTTTGAGAGCTTTTTCATCAGCAACAAGCCTGATTTTTATTGCCTAATGGGAAAATATCGAAAGTAATTAACCCGCCCACCCCAATCCAATGAGACTTCTTATTGTCATAGTATTAATTGTTATCATTTGCATAGGTGTCAAAGTCCTGGTTTTCCCCGACTATGCCTCAAAAGCTCCCGCACAGTCGCTTACAGCAGCAAAAACGACAGAGCCAAAAGCAGCGGATAAAGCATGGTTTGATGCGCATAAGACACCAGGGGTAAGCCCCATAAAAATGGAGCACAGACCCGGGGGCCTCTCCGAGCCAAAAAATGTGGGAGGAATTCAGCTTATCCATCATACGCCAGCACCTCCGCTGCCGCGCCCGACTTCAGCGCCTTAAGAGAGGGTTTGCAGACTCCCGCGTGGGATTACCAAAGCGTAATGATTTGGCTGCCCCGCATGGATTCGAACCATGAATAACGCCTCCAAAGGGCGCTGTGTTACCGTTACACCACAGGGCAAAGCGGAAATACCAATACACAAACCTCGCTATCGCCGCAACCCCTAAGCGGATTTACTGGTTTGAGCCTCTCTATTGCGTCTTTATGCGAACTGTGATGGAGTATCTGTCCTCAAATTTATGAGTATTAGAATGCGAAATCGTCTCCTGGCCCTTGGTTGCCTGCTTGTCTTCATGGCAATTGGCTATGTATTTTTTGCGACATGGGTGGTTCAAAAACCCTTCGCGATGATCCTTTTTATATCGGACTCTCTGAATTC